>JBAQLW010000118.1:0-1673 GCA_049302175.1 Rectinemataceae bacterium | reverse complement strand
TTTTAATCCGTAACTTTTACTCTTAGGTAATAGGTACGATAAATCTTACAGAATTAGTGGTAGCAAATGCATAATAAAGAATGAATTACCATTGACAGATAAGGAAAAGCGCCATAGAATACATATTACCTAATTGGTAATATGGAGGCGGTATGGCACCTATCCCTCAGTGGGCTAAAAACCTTCGTCAGAAAGGAACCGAAATCAAAGCTGTTGGGGAGCACTACTACCTCTGTAAAGTCAGCTCAAAATGGGATCCGGAGAAGAAAAGGGCTCGGAAAATATCAGGAGACTATCTTGGCATCCTTACGCCACAAGGTTTGATCCCTGCCCAGCATAGACGGTTATGGATCAATGCGTCGCCCTGTAGCAAAGAATTCGGCGCTAGTTGGCTGCTTTCTTCATTAACGGATGATATACGAAAGCGACTTGAGATTCGTTTCCCTGATGTGTGGAAAGAACTCTATACCGTGAGCCTTTTGCGAACGCTTCGTCCCTGTTCGTTTCGCTATATCGCGGAGCGGTATGAACATTCGATGTTGTCAGAATACTATCCTGGTTTAGCATTGAGTGGAGCCTCTGTCTCGGCGCTTTTAAAAAAGGTAGGGACCCGCAGGGATGCAATCGTTGCCTTTATGAAGGATTTTTTGTTCGATGAGCGAGAGTATCTCATTTTCGATGGCACCGGCATTGTCTCATTCAGTAAAGGAATGGACGATGCGCAGATTGGCTACAATAGCCAGAAGGTCTATGACCCACAGATAAACTTGCTGTATGCGTTTTATGGGGGTACGCCAAGCGGAATGCCCGCATACTATCGCAAATTTCCTGGCAACGTACGCGATGTGAGCGCCTTTGGAACGGTCATTGCTGAGATGGGGATTCATGATATCGTCGTGATCGCCGACAAGGGCTTCGGTTCCTCGGCGAACTTCACCGATTTGGATTCGTCAGGATTGCGCTACATCGTTCCTTTACGTCGCAATTCCATGGAATATGACCGGAGGCCCTTGCTGATGGTTGATAAGTCGGGGTTTGGCGGTGTATTTCAGTTCAATGGCCGTCCCATTTGGTATTACAGCCAGCGTAGTGATACGAATCATACGGTCATGGTATTTCTTGATGGTGAGCTGCGGCTTAAGGAGGAAAAGGATTACCTTGCCCGACTCCTCAATCACCATGACGGCTATAGTGAGCAAGAATTGAGGAACAAACAGTGTGAGTTCGGCGTTCTTGTCATGAAAACGAATATCGGAGAATCACCGGAACGCACCTATCATTTGTACAAGAAGCGTGTGCAGATCGAGCAGATGTTTGATGATTATAAGAACCTTATGGATTTGGATTCGTCCTATCTGCAATCGGATTCAACGATGGAAGCCTGGTGCTTTCTGAACCATCTTGGCTTGATGGCCTGTTACCGGGTCTATGAACTTCTTCGATCGACAAACACCTTGAAACGCTATTCGGTAGGAGGACTTCTCCAAGAATACCTATCGGGAGTACGGATCAATAGAACATCGAAAACATGGATGTATGATGTCCTGTCAAAAGGCCCCAAGGATGTTTTGAAAAACCTTCGTCTACAATTGCCAGAGCTCGCCGAATTCCTGCCACCTCGGAATCCTGTCCTTCATCCTCAGGGGCATATTACCTAAATCGAAAAGTTACGG
>JBAQLW010000117.1:0-2772 GCA_049302175.1 Rectinemataceae bacterium | reverse complement strand
ATGGAACTCGTGGCCTCCGAGCTCGTGACGAACGCTATAACCCACGCCAAGCCGGACGCGGCGCCGGGCGAAGCAGGCGGCGCAGACGATATGAATATCCATCTCCGCCTGGAGCGAAACAGGATGATCTTCGACATCAGCTATCCAGGCGAGCCCTTTGACGGGGGAAGCTTGGGACTCAAGCTTCCCCCTCCCCTCGAGGAGGGCGGGCGGGGTATCCTCATAGTCCGCGCCCTCGTCGACGAGCTGAAATACGAACACGACGGGGAGGACGCCTTTAACATGAACCGCTGGCATATCGTCAAGATCGCGAAGGAGGAGAGCGCATGAAACCAGCCCGCGGCGGCAGCCATGGCCGCGCCAACCGTCGGCTTATCCTCTCGCGCGCGATCGGCCTCGTCTCCGTCTCTCTGGGGCTGAACTACATCATATGGCGCTACCTCGCCAGCCTCAACATGAAAGCCCTCTGGTTCGCCATCCCCATGGTGATAGCCGAAACCTACGGCATCGTGGACATGCTACTCTTCGTCCTGATGTCCTGGCGCCAGGTCGACAGGGAAGCCCTCCCTCCTCCAGAAAAGGCCGAGGTCGATGTATTTATCACCACCTACAACGAACCCGAGGAACTCGTCGGCATGACGGCCAAGGCGGCCATGCGCATCGACTGGCCCGACAAGAAGGTGTACATCCTCGACGACGGGGCGCGGGAATCCATGAGAACGCTTGCCGGCGAGCTCGGCTGCGGCTATGTGAGCCGGGGGCCGGAGTGGGCGAAAAAGCCGCGGCACGCCAAGGCCGGCAACGTCAACAACGCCCTCCTCGAAACCTCGGGCGAATTCATTCTCATCCTCGACGCCGACCAGATACCGGCTCCCGCGATCTTCCGCAAGACCCTGGGCTTTTTCGCCGATCCGGCCGTCGCCTTCGTCCAGACGCCCCAGTACTTCTACAACCTGCCGCCGGGCGACCCCTTCGGCAACGAGGCCTCCCTCTTCTACGGCCCGATCCAGCAGGGCAAGGACGGCTGGAACGCAGCCTTCTTCTGCGGCTCCAACGCCGTGCTCCGCCGTGAAGCCCTCATGCAGATCGGCATACGCGAATACGTGGAAACCCTGGAAAAGCGCGAAAGGGAGACGATCGAGAATCTCATCAAACGGGTGGGCAAAACCTCCTGCGACGATGAAGACAGTTGCGCCGCCGTCGCGCGGCTGATGGAGGGGCTCAAGGCGGCCCGCACGGCCCTCGACGACAAAGCGCCGCTCGAGCGCGTGAGCGACCTCGTGGGCGAAGCCGTCAAGGACGCGGAATTCCTCGTCGCCAGGAAGGACGTCGGCGAACTGGCGGCCGCGATGAAGGATCTGGCCGGAAGCGGCGACATGGACGCGGCCGCCGTTTACCGCCACATTGTGGGCAACCTGGACTCCCTGAGTCGACAGGCGCCTTCCTCGGCCCTGGACAAGCTCAGGATATCGCCCGAATACATGGAAGCCCTCAACCTCTCGCGCAGCGAGGAAGCCATCCCCGTGCAAGCCCTAGCTACGATCAGCATCACCGAGGACATGGCCACCGCCATGCGGCTGCATTCCTTCGGCTGGAAAAGCGTCTTCTACCCGGAGGTGCTGGCCTACGGCCTCGCGCCCGAGGATTTTGGCACTTCGCTCAAGCAGAGGCTCCGCTGGGCACAGGGCACCATCCAGGTTTTCCTCAGGGAGAATCCCTTCACCAAGAAAGGCCTGTCCTTCGCGCAGAAACTCATGTATTTCGCCACCATGTATTCCTATTTCTCGGGCTTTTTCAACCTCGTCCTCCTCCTCGCGCCCATCGTCTTCTTCTTCACGGGCATAGCGCCCGTCGCCTCCTGGTCAGTCGATTTCTTCGTCCGCTTCATCCCCTTCTTCGTCATGAACAAGATCATGTTCAGGTTCGTGGCGGCGGGCATTCCGGTATGGCGGGGCGAGCAGTACAACCTCGCGATGTTCCCGCTCAACATAAAAGCCGTCATCAGCGTCCTGGGCGGCAAGAAGCTGGCCTTCGTCGTCACGCCCAAACACAGGGACGACGGGCGAGATTTCAGGCTGATCTGGCCGCAGGCGACGGTCATAGCCTTGAGCATCGCCGCAGCGATCTACGGCCTCGTCATGTTCTTCTTCGGTAAAGGCCTCAACATCATCGGCCTTGGGGTCAATCTCGTCTGGTGCGTCTATAACATCATATCCCTCGGAGTGGTGGTGAAGGCGCTGTATTATAAGCCCCCCGAGGGCTGGAGCGCCCAGCTGCCTGAATTTCTGGCCGAATTCGGCGAAACGCGTTGAGCATGGAGGAATTCCTGATGGACCTTGTTATAGAAGAGAAAAGCGGCGGCGAAGATTACACTATCATCGCCCTCTCGGGCCGGCTGAACGGGGCGAGCGCTCCCGAATTCAAGCAGAGGATCAGGCAGATTGTGGAGGGTGGAAAATCCAGGCTGATACTCGACATGGCGGGCGTCACCTTCATCGACAGCTCGGGGCTCTCCGCCCTCATCTCGGGACTCAAGGCGGCGCGCGAGGCCGGCGGATTCCTCAGGCTGGCCAGCCTGGGCAGCCAGGTGGCGGCCGTCATCAAGCTCATGATGCTGGACCGCGTCTTCGATGTCTACGCCGACGTGGACGCGGCCAAGCCTTAAGGCATTCTCCCGAAAATCGTCTTCTCGCGGGGCGGGATATCTTTCTTCATATTGACAGAATTCGATTTGACATCTATATTCTCATATCGATCACTGTCGATATATGG
>JBAQLW010000116.1:0-5118 GCA_049302175.1 Rectinemataceae bacterium | reverse complement strand
ACTCTCTTGCGCTCTAGATAGGGCCCTGCGATTGTGGCGAAAAAAATGCCGATTGCGTGAAGGTCTGCCCATTCCACGCCATACATCCCGGCGAATCGGTAGAGGTCAAGATCGATGAGGATCGGTGCGTCGGATGTGAATTGTGCATACAGGAATGCCGCGCGAAAAATCTCACAGCCAGCAAGGATGTAATACCGGCGCTTTAGGCGGTCCGTTCCCACAAAGGACTTGTCTATGCCCTTGTGGCTCCGGCCTTTCTGGGACAATTCAGCGAAGAGGTAAGCCCCGGGAGGCTCAGGAATGCCCTGAAGGACATCGGTTTCGACGGGATGATCGAAGTGGCTTTATTGAAAGCCTTTTAGAGAAAAGCGAAATATTCACGCGGAGCTTATAGGAATTTGCATCAGCTGCCGTGAAAGTGCCTAACGCTTCCTCTGGAATGCTCTAGTTACTTTCACTCCAGCTTCGCGCCCTTAATTCTGAGCGCGTTGCCCAGGACGGAGACCGAGCTCAAGGCCATCGCGAGGCCGGCAAGAATAGGATTGAGAAGTCCGAGCGCGGCGATCGGAATGCCTATCACGTTGTAGGCGAAAGCGAAAAACAGGTTTTCCCTTATGTTGCGCATGACGGAGACGCTCAACGACTTGGCGCGGGCGATGCCCGTAAGATCGCCCTTCACGAGCGTGATTTCCGCGCTTTCCATGGCCACATCGGTTCCCGTGCCCATCGCGATGCCGACATCGGCCTGCGCGAGGGCAGGCGCGTCGTTGATGCCATCGCCAGCCATGGCGACGAAGGCGCCCTCAGCCTGCATTTTCTTGACTGTCTCGAATTTGTCCTCAGGCAGGCATTCGGCCACGAAATCGTCGAGTTCGAGCTTTTTCGCCACCGCCGAGGCCGTCGTCTTATTGTCGCCAGTCAACATGATGATGCGGACCCCAAGGTGTTTCAGACGCTTCACCGCGTCGGGAGTCGATTCCTTGATGGGGTCTGAAACGCCAATGATTCCCGCGACGCGATCGCCGTCCGTCACATACATTACGGTATTGCCTTCGGCCTGCAAGCCGCGGACGAACTCTTCCTGGAGATCTGCCATCTGGGCACCCAGCACGGTAGCGACCAGTTTCGCGTTTCCCACCGATACTTGTCGACCGTCGATAAGCGCTTTCGCCCCCATCCCCGTCACCGAAACGAATTCAGTGGAGGACGAAAGACGCATCTCTTTCTTTTCGGCGGCGACGACAATCGCGGCAGCGAGCGGATGTTCGCTGTTTCTGTCCACGGAAGCCGCGAGCCGTAAAACTTCGTCGTCCGAAACACCACCGAAACCTTTGCTCAAGGTGACCGCGGGCTTGCCCATCGTGAGGGTGCCCGTCTTGTCCACCAGCAGCGTATCGACCTTCCGCATCTGCTCGATAGCCTTCGCGTTTTTTATCAGGATGCCTAGTTTCGCTCCCTTTCCCGTGCCCACCATGATGGATACGGGCGTCGCGAGTCCGAGAGCGCAGGGGCATGCGATGATGAGCACGGCGATCGCGTTGACGATCCCGTGATCCCATTTTGAGAACCCGAAGCCCCAGATAAAGAGGGTCGCGATGGAAATCAGCATGACCGCCTGAACGAAGTAGGCCGCCACGGTGTCCGCCAACCTCTGGATAGGAGCCTTCGAGCGGGAGGCTTCGTTCACCATCGCGACGATGCGCGCAAGGAGCGTGTCGCCGCCGACTTTCTCCGCGACCATGACGAAGCTGCCGTTGGTATTGATCGTGCCGCCGGTAACCTTATCGCCTGATCTCTTCTCGACGGGCAAAGGTTCCCCGGTGATCATCGATTCGTCGACGACGCCACTGCCTTCCCGCAGCGCGCCGTCGACAGGTATCTTTTCGCCGGGTTTCACGCGGATCAAGTCGCCCGCGGCGACTTCCGCCAGAGGAATCTTTGTTTCCTTGCCGTTTCTTATGACAAGAGCTTCCGCGGGGACGAGGTTGAGAAGTTCCTTGATCGCTCCGTTTGTCTTGGCGTGCGCCAGAAGTTCGAGCATTTGGCCGAGTATAACGAGTGTGATGATGATGACAGTGGCTTCGAAGTAGACGGGTACGAAGCCGTCCGCGGCCTTGAGCGAAGCGGGGAAAATTCCGGGTAACAAGGTGCCGACGACGCTAAAAAACCAGGCGACGCCAGTGCCCAGCGTTATGAGCGTGAACATATTCAGATTCCTGGAAATCACGCTCTTTATTCCCTTCACATAGATGAAAGAAGCAGACCAGAAAACCACGGGCAGGGAGAGCACGAGTTGGATGAGGAGATTTATTTTCCTGGGGAAAAGTCCCATAATGAAGTCCCCCAGCCCCGGGACAAGCTCGCCCATCGAAAGAAACAAAACTGGGAGCGCAAGCAAGGCCGACAGGATTAGTTTGCCTCGCATGGCCCTGAAGGCTGCCATTTCCTCGCTTTCGCCTTCTCCAGTAGGAGCCCCGAATGCCACCACTTTGACCAGGTGCATCCCGCATACAGGGCAATCGCCAGGTTTCGGGTACGTCTTGTCGCCCTCGCAGCGCATCGCGCAGATATATGCCTCGGCTTTGGCCGAAGCGACCGGGAGAGGAACAGGCATGGCGAGATTCAATTCCTGGTATGAACATTGGCAATTATCCACACAGCGGCCGTCGCAATTTTCCGTACCGCAGATGCAAGGATTTCCCCCATCATGGTGGTGGTTGTGCGGATGATCACTGTGGTTGTAGCCTGTCGGTGCTTCGTTCTTCATGGGACTCTCCCGGAAATTTCTGGATTTCAGCGGCGATACCTGAGCTAATGTTTGGAGTGGTCGTGTTCTTTCGCGTGTTCACCCTGTTTCCGGGCAGACGCCTCTTCGACAGGCACGAGCTTCATGCCGCACACCGGGCATTTTCCAGGTTCAGAATATGTTTTGGTACCTTCACAGCCCATTGAGCACCCGTACTTCATAAAAACCTCCTTGCTCCAATATTGAATCCGTTCATGAGTCTTCTCTCAAACCAAAGATATATACCTAATCGCCAAATGTAAAAGAATTCATATGATTAACTAACGATTCCCCAATTTTCAACACTATATGCGCTCAGGATGGATTTCCCCAGGGTCTTCCGCGTTTCTTTTTTTGTGCGTTCGGGTCGATTTCCTTCCTGGGCCTTCCCCGTTTCCATTGGTGTTCACTTTCTTGGCGGAGGAAAGCGGTCATCACCGATGAGATGAAGTTCACGAACTCGCTTCCATACACCGAATTGAACCGCCCCGGGTTTACCGGAGACCGGAATCTTTGAGAGGATACGGTCATGGAAAAGAACAACAAACGGTTTTCACCCGAGGTGCAGGAGCGGTCCGTGCGGCTGGTAGCCGAACAACGGGGAGAACATGAGTCACAGTGGGCGGCAATCTGTGCCGTTGCATCCAAGATTGGCTGCACGGCAGAAACGCTCAGGCGCTGGGTTCGTCAATCTGAACGAGACACAGGCAAGCGTGAAGGCTTGACGACGAGCGAACGGGAAGAGCTGAAGCGATTGCAGCGCGAGAATCGGGAACTCAAGAAGGCCAACGAAATACTTCGGTTAGCTTCCGCATATTTTGCCAAGGCGGAGCTCGACCGCACACAGAGATGATAGTCGCCTTCATCGACGAGCATCGAGAAACGATGGGAGTCGCGCCGATCTGCACCACATTGCCGATCGCTCCCTCGACCTACTATGAGCAAAAGGCTATAGCCGCAGACTCTGAACGAGCTTCTCCACGCCGAAAGCGTGATGTTACTCTACGGGAAGAGATCAAGCGCGTATGGGAAAGCAACCTCAGTGTCTATGGGCCACGCAAAGTCTGGCGACAGCTGAAGCGCGAAGGCCATAGGGTCGCCCGATGTACCATCGAGCGCTTGATGGGCCAGATGGGCCTTCGCGGCGTTGTCAGGGGCAAGTCAAAACGTACTACCGTGGCTGCCGACCACGATCAGCGTCCTCTGGATCTCGTCCGAAGGGTATTCAGGGCTGAAAGGCCCAACCAGCTCTGGGTGGCTGATTTCACCTATGTCGCAACCTGGGCTGGCTTTGTCTACGTCGCCTTCATTATCGATGTATTCTCGCGGATGATCGTCGGCTGGCGTGCTGCGAGATCCATGAGCGCAGAACTGACGTTGGATGCCTTGGAACAGGCCCTCTGGGCCCGAAAGGTAAAGGGAAACCTAATCCATCACTCTGATCGTGGGAGCCAATATCTATCGATTCGCTATAGCGAACGCCTGGTAGAAGCCGGTGTAGAAGCCTCGGTCGGCAGCGTGGGCGACGCCTACGACAATGCCTTGGCAGAGACGATCAACGGATTATTCAAAGCTGAGGTCATTCATCGTCGTGGACCGTGGCGTGGATTGGATGCCGTGGAGTACGCCACGCTCGAATGGGTCGACTGGTTCAACAACCGAAGGCTACTCGAACCAATCGGCAATATTCCGCCAGCGGAGTTCGAAGAATTGTATTATACTGAGCACGAAGTCTTGGCCTTAGGAGCCGGACTCACATAACGGACTCTCCGGTAAACCCGGGGCGGTTCAAATAGTCTGAATGAACCTTTGTATCGTCGAAGTGTGTGACATTTTTGTAATAACGGAAGCATTCTTCGATAAGCCACCTCTCGTCGTACATCTTGTAGATGATCAAAGGGTCGGTGTCCAGGTCGGATTCAAAGACTATGGTACCGAAGCGCTCGTCGCTTTCCTGCATGGCCTGAGCGTCGAAGGGTTGCCCCTTGTGGTGCTTGAAGTAGTCAGCCTCCTCCTTGGCCGCCCTCTTCCTGTCATAGAAGGAGTACAGCCAGCAGTCCGCACGCTTTTCCTTCTTGAACAACACGTCCCTATTCTTGTCGTCGAGCATCCCGCTAAAGGAATACATGGCGTGCGTTTTTATTCGCTTGTCGTTCCTCTTGATTGGATTGAGCCAATGAAGGTCTGGGGAGGATTCGAAGGCTGCCTGGGCATCCTTTTTCGGAAATCCCTTGTCCGCCATCACGACTCCCCTTGAAAGTCCATTCTCGGAAAGAAACCGCTGGTAACTGACGCAGTCAAGCACATTGCCCGCGAAGACCTTTGAGCATACC
>JBAQLW010000115.1:0-13150 GCA_049302175.1 Rectinemataceae bacterium | reverse complement strand
AAGCGCAGGACGGAGATCGTCCTCGACAACGTGGAAGCGATCAACATCGAAGACCTCATAAAGCCGGAGGAGATGGCGATACTCATCTCCAACAAGGGCTTCATCAAGCGGGTTTCAGTCCATCTCTACCGATCCCAGGGCAGGGGCGGCAAGGGATCCAATTCGACGACCCTCCTTGAGGAAGACTTTATAGAGCAGCTCTTCGTGGCGAACACCCACAGCTATCTCCTCTTCATAACGACGGCGGGCAAGGCGTACTGGCTCAAGGTGCACGAGATACCTGAATCGAGCCGGCAGGCGCGCGGCGCCCACGTGAAGAGCCTCCTGGCCATCTCCCCGGAAGAGGAAATCACGACGATCATCGACTTCAAGGAGTTCTCCGACAGCCAGTATCTCCTCATGGGAACCCTGAGGGGTGTCGTGAAGAAGGTGGCCTTGAGCGATTTTGTCAACGCCAAGACGCGCGGCATCATCGCCATCTACCTGGACGAGGGCGATCACCTCGTCTCAGCCTGCATGACGGGTGGTTCTGACGAGGTCGTGCTGATAACCAGGAACGGTCAGGCTCTCCGCATCCATGAGGAGCAGGTGCGCGTTATGGGCAGGGCTTCGCGCGGCGTCCGCGGCATCATGCTCCAGGATACCGATGAGCTGGCTACCATGCTTCGCGTCAATCCGGAAGAACAGATGCTCATCAGCACCACGAACGGCTATGGAAAGCGCGTCGAATACGACAATTTCAACAGCCACGGGCGGGGAACGCGGGGACAGATGATCTACGTTCCCGACGATGTCTCGGGCGAAGTGGTCGGCGCCGTATCCATCCGCGAAGAGGATGAGGCTATGATCATCACATCGACGGGAAAGACCATCAAGATCGACGCCTCCTCCGTCCGCGTTCTGGGCAAGGGCGCCCGAGGCGTCCGTATTGTCAACCTCAACGCCCCCGACCTGGTGATCGGCCTCGATCGCGTCGTCAGGGAAGATATCGAGCCGGCCATCGAAGCTGAGATCGCTACAGAAGAACCGGTTGACTCACAGGAATAAATGTGAGATTAGAGAAAAGGGCTCCCGGTTCACGGGAGCCCTTTTTGTTTCACGTGAAACAAGACTTGTTTGGACGGACGCGGAAAAAGCCTGGAGCGGCTAGAATTTCCTCTCGAGGGAGTAGCGGATGAATTCCTCGAGGATGGCCATCATCCCAGTATCGAGACCTGAAACCTCGGCTCGCAGCTTTGCGAGGCTGGCTTCGGATTTTTGTGCGTAGGTTGTGGACAGGATGCACAGTTCCTCGTCTATGCCATGAGCGACGACGAGATTGCGCACATAATCGATATCCTTTCGTTCTATGGAACGATTGCCGAAAATGGAATTGAAGCGCGGCTTTTCGTCGGCGCTCAGCCTTTGCGCGAGGAGAATCATGAAGGGGGTCTTTTTCCCTTCCCGTATGTCCGAACCGACAGGCTTGCCCAGGGCTTCGGCTTCGCCGAAAAGCCCAAGATAGTCATCCTTGAGCTGAAAGAGTAGGCCAAGATTGAGACCCAGTTCCTCAAGGGCGGGTATGGCATCGCTTCTTCCGGCTATGGCGGCGCCTGCGCAAAGGGGAAGACAGATGGTATAGCGGGCTGTCTTGTACGCGTAGACTTCCAGCACATCCGACAGAGGCGGAAAGGTTTTGTGGGTTCCCAGGCGAACGTCCTTGATCTGGGCGAGGCAGACGTCGACAAGCTCGCGGGAAAAAAGGGATTCCAACCTATGTGAAATATCACTTATTAGTTTCCAGGCAATGAAATAGTACATATCGCCGACGCAGATTCCTATCGCTTCGCCGAGGGCGGAGAAATCCATCGGCTTCACGGAACTTCCGGCGCTGCTTCCAGCCTCGGCCCGCGCTTCCATGGCCTCAAAAATCTTGTGCATGGTGGGATTGCCACGCCGTATCTCGTCCTTGTCCATGATGTCGTCGTGGACAAGAAGACCAGCCTGGAAGAACTCAAGAGCGGCTGCCAGGCTGAGGGCTTCGGGAGAGGGGCCTTTTCCCACTGAGAAAAGTTCCGAGCCGAGACAGGCCAGGATTCCCCTTAGCATCTTGCCCGACATGACATACTCATTCATGAGGGAGAATATCTCGGCCGAATCGCCTGAAAAGCCTGCTCCCAAAGCCTTGTGGCCGTCCAGTTCGGCGACGATCGATTCGGAAATGTCTCTACGGACCGATATGGAATAGTCTGAAAGCGTCATGGATACCCTTTTTCCTTGTATCTATATATACCATCACTTTGGAGGATAGGACAGGGTGAGGGGAAAAGGCTTGGTAAAGGCAAAAAAACCGCCCGGATTGAAACCGGACGGTTTTTGTCATCGATGACTGAAGGTTGGGGCTCCGGGGAGCGCGGTTTGGCTCAGGCTACGTAGGCCTCCAGCCTGTCCATCACTTCGGGTACGGAAATCTTCTTGAGGGCGGCTTTTTCGATCTGCCTGATCCTTTCCTTGGTGAGGTGCATCCTGTCGCCGATCTCTTTGAGGCTCATGGGGCGCCTTCCGTTGATCCCGAAACGGTATTCGATCACCTGGCGCTCCTTGATGCTCAAGGTTTCAAGGACGCTGTTGAGATCGTCCTTGAGGTTGAGCTCGTAGGCGTAATTCTCAGGGGTTTGATAGAGGGTGTTTTCGACGAAATCGCCGACGACGCTGGCGTTTCTCTCGTCATAGACGGGGCTGTCCAGGGATACGAGATCCCTCGACACGGCGACGATATCGGCGACGTGGCTGGGATCCATGTTGAGATAGGCAGCCACTTCGCGTATTTCGGCATCCTCGGAGATTCCTTCGAAACTCTTCCGGGCCTTCTCGATCTGGACAAGCTCATTGGCGCGGTTGAGGGGAAGGCGGATCATGCGGCTCTTTTCGCAGACTGCCTTCAGGATGGATTGTCGGATCCACCACACTGCATAGGATATGAAGTGGTAGCCCTTCGTGACGTCGTAGCGTTCAATGGCATTCATGAGGCCTATATTGCCTTCGGAGATGAGGTCCGAGAGGGGAAGGCCTTGGTTTTGATACTTTTTTGCCACATTGACGACAAATCGGAGATTGGACTTTACCAGCATATCCTTGGCGAACTTTTCGCCTTTGGCGGCGCGTTCGGCGTATTCGTTTTCCTTTTCGCGGGAGAGCAGAGGGATCCTGTTGATCTCTTTCAAATATATGGAGAGGACGTTTTCGTCGGAGCTGTCGGAATTCATCATCGCGTAACCTGATTTTTTATTCATCTGTATCTCCTTCACAACCAATATGTAGCAAGTTTCATGCCAAATGGCGGACAGGAGGAGAAACGATGGTAATAAGTTATATTTCTATATTGGGTATGTATTTATGAAATATATGTTTGGTAGGGGGCGGCAGGGGATCGGGACCGTCGAAGGCGGAACTCGCGTTTGTCGTTTGCTTCTGTGTCGAAAAGAAACATGAGCCACAAAGCCTTCGCTATTTGTGTGGATTTGATACGGATAGGAGACGAGAAAACACAAACATGGGGCAAGGACCACTAAAGTTCCTTCAGACCCCGGACGCGACCGCAGCATTGCGTGTATAAAAGACCCGAGCCGCAGACGCAGCGGCTCGAAAGCTTCGCGTCGCGTTGTCGGGCGCCGCCAAAGCCGACGGTGGAACCGAAACCTGTCCTTGTCACTCGACCGGCTGTGCCCTGGCCGCCGCCTATATCGAAACGCGGAAAGTTGGGCCTGATCTTCCGGAAAATGACGAGTTTCTCGCAGCTTTCGAGCCCTTTGAGAAGGGTTCCCTCGCCGATGCTCTTCCAGGCGTCGAGGAGAAGCTTGAACACGGCTTCGCGCTCCTGGAAGGAGTCGAACCTTTTGCGTGATTTTCTGGACAGGTATGACGCGAGCTGGATGTTCATGAAGGCGTAGAAATCATCCAGCTCGACAGTAGGCTGGCGCACCATGCCGTAGCCGTTGATTCTGCGAAGATAGACGCTGCGCGCAAAGCCGCGTCGGCGGAGCTTCTGGGCCGATGCCAGGCTCTTCACGGCCAAGTCGCGCTTGTCGAGCCGCAGCAGGGCGACCGAGAGCCAATAGAGAGCGCGGGAAAGTTCTTCGGGGCAGGCGGGAGGAATGGATTCCACGGCCATGCGAAGCGTTTCGAGGGCTTGGTCGGGCCTATGGCCGGCGAGCTGTTTCAGGCCCATGCGCAGGAGATGGGCGCTTTGATGTTTTTCTTGTCTATCCATAATGTTCCGCAGGAGAAAATATACACAAGCCGATCCCGCCGAGGCAAGTTTTCCACAGAACCGGCGGCGGCGCAGCGCAATCGTCGCGCCAGGAGCCTCGCGACGGTAGTCGCGCCGCGATTACTGTCGCGCGACTACTGTCGCGAAGCCAGCAGGACGACGAGGGAGCGGGCGCCAAGGGTGCAGGCTTCCTGGCGGGGAAGGGGCTGGCTGATGAAATCATGGCAGCTTTCGGCTAGCAGCGGCGCGCTTGTATCGATCACTCTCAGCCACTGAAGCCCCCTGGGGTGCCGAGGCACGGTAAAGGCGACGGAATGGGGCGAGGCATTGAACATGAGGTAGAAGTCGTCATCGCCGACGGCCGAGTTTTCAGCTGGCGAACCGTCGATGAGAGCGGCCAGCCTGAGATTTATCGATGCCCAGTGGGGAGGGCGGCCGCTCTCGTCGAACCAGGTGATGTCGGGCAGCTGATTGTCATCAGAATCCAGACCCGTGTAGAACTCGGACCGCCTGAATACGGGATGCTTCATCCTGAAGCGGATGAGGGCCGAGCAGAATGCGAAAATGTCACCATGGAGGTCTGCCCTCTCCCAGTCGTACCAGCTGGTTTCGTTGTCCTGGCAATAGGCGTTGTTGTTGCCTTTCTGGGTGCGGCGGATTTCGTCGCCACCGAGGAGCATGGGCGTCCCGATGGAGAGGAGGAGGGTGGCCAGGAAATTCCTCATCTGGCGGTTTCGGCGCTTTTCGACGGCGGGATCGCTCGTTTCGCCCTCGGCGCCGCAGTTGGCCGAGCTGTTGTCATCCATGCCGTCGCGATTGTCTTCGCCGTTCTCCTCGTTGCGCTTTTTCGAGTAGCTGACAAGGTCGTTCATGGTGAAGCCGTCGTGAGCGGTGATGAAATTGATGGAATGGAAGGGTTTGCGACCGTCGCGGAGAAAGAGGTCGGAAGAGCCGGTGAGGCGCGTGGCCAGATGCATGGCCGAGCCCTTGTCGCCGCGCCAGAAGCGCCGCACCTCGTCGCGGTACTTGTCGTTCCATTCTGCCCAGCGGCCGCCGGGGAAAGAGCCCACCTGGTAGGCGCCGCCGGCGTCCCATGCCTCCGCGATGATCTTCGTATCACGCAGGAGGGGATCCTCGGCTATGGATTCGATGACAGGGGGATTTTCGAGGAGATTGCCCGAGGAATCGCGGCCCAGGATGGAGCCGAGGTCGAAGCGGAAGCCGTCCACGTGCATGGAGCCCACCCAGTACCGAAGGCAGTCCTGTATGAGGTTGCGCATGACGGGATGGTTGCAGTTGAGGGTGTTGCCGCAGCCGGAATAGTTCTTGTAGCGGCGCTTGTCCTTGTCGAGGATGTAATAGATGGAATTGTCCAGGCCGCGGAAGCTCAGGGTGGGGCCGAGTTCGCTGCCCTCGGCTGTATGGTTGAAGACGACGTCGAGGATGACTTCGATGCCAGCCTTGTGGAGTTCGCGCACCATAAGCTTGAATTCGCGAAGCTGGCGGGCGGGGTACTCTTCCGGATGGGGTTCGCCGTCCACGTAGGCGTAGGCGGCTTTGGGCGCGAAAAAGGCGAGGGGCGAGTAGCCCCAGTAGTTGGCGACGAGAGCGCCAGTCTTGGGATTTCTGCGGAAGCGCTCGGCCGAGTCGAATTCATGGATGGGCAGGAGTTCCAGGCTCGTCACGCCGAGGGCATTGAAATAGCCGGCCATCTCGGCCACGCCGCGGTAGGTGCCTGGATGGGATACGACGGGTATGCCGGCGGGGGCTTTCTTCCCAAGGAGGCCGCGCGTCAGGCCGCGGACATGGGTTTCGTAGATCACGCAATCCTTGAGGGGATAATTGAGGGGCGTGTCGCCCTCCCAGTCGAAGCTGTCGTCGGTGACGACGCATTTCGGGAAGAACGAATCATCGCGGTGTTCCGAGAAGGACAGATCGGCTTCATAGGAAGCGGGATTGTAGGCGAGGGCTTGGCTGAGGTCCCAGGATCCGTCGGTGAGGGCTTTGGCGTAGGGGTCGATGAGAGGGCGGTTCGGATTGAAGCGATGTCCCGCCCTGGGCTGGAAGGGGCCGTCGGCACGCCAGAGATAGAGCGTGTTGGCTTTCAGACCCTGGATGTGGCAATGCCAGATGTCGCCCGTCTTGTTCCTTACGGGATCGAGGACGATTTCATGAGCGGGCGCGCTGTCGTGGGAACGCTCATAGAGGCAGAGCCTCATGGACGTGGCGTTGCGGGAAAAGATGGAAAAATTGACGCCGTCCTGCGTGAGGCTGGCCCCGGGCGCGAGGGCGTTGCCGGGGCTCATGGCTATTGGCGAAGAAAGCGGCTCTAGCGAGGCCAAAAGGGGCTCAGACTTTCTTGAAGACGACGACAGCGTTCTGGCCGCCGAATCCCATGGAATTCTTGATGAAGGCGCGCAGTGGCATTCGGATGCCGACGTTCGGAACGTAATCGAGGTCGCATTCTGGATCGGGGTTGTCCAGGTTGATGGTCGGATGCACATAGTCCTCGTTCATGCCCAGGATGGAAGCAATGGATTCTATAGCTCCGGCCGCGCCTATGCAATGGCCGGTCATGGATTTCAAGCTGGAAATTTTCAGCTTTTTCGCGTGTTCGCCGAAGGCTGACTTGATCGCCTTGGTCTCGATAGGATCGTTGAGAGGGGTGGCGGTGCCGTGCGCGCTCACGTAATCGATGTCCTCGGGCTGCATGCTCGCGTCGGCGAGGGCGAGGCGGATGGCGCGCGCGACTCCCTTTCCTTCCGGGTCTGGGGCGGTGACATGGTGAGCGTCGCAGGTCTGGCCGAAACCGACCACCTCGGCATAGATCTTGGCGCCGCGCGCCTTGGCGTGCTCGTATTCCTCGAGGAGAAGGACGCCGGCGCCCTCGGCCATAACGAAGCCATCGCGGTCGCGGTCGAAGGGGCGCGAGGCCTTTTCGGGCTCGTCGTTGCGGGTGGAAAGGGCTTGTATGTTGATGAAGCTCGCCATGCACATGCGCACGATGCTCGCCTCGGCGCCGCCGGAGAAGATCATGTCGGCGTGGTCTTCGCGGATGAGGCGCATGGCCTGGCCGATGGCGTCGGTGCCGGCCGCGCAGGCGGTAACGATGCACTGGCAGGGGCCGGTTATGTTGAGCGTGAGGGCTATCTGGGCCGGGCCGAAATTGGCGAGGCCTTTGGCGACCGTGAGGGGGGGGACGCGGCCCGGCCCTCGCTCGGTCAGTCGGACCACCGCTTCCTCTATGCTCGCCGAACCGCCTTGGCCGGTGCCGATGCAGACGCCCGTACGTTCGGAGTCGAGGTCTTCTTTCGTAAGGCCTGCGTCCTGGAGGGCTTCGAGGGCCGCATAGACGGAAAACTGGGCGTAGCGGTCCATCTTGCGCGCTTCCTTGGCGTCAAGGCGGAGGGAAGGATCGAAATTCTTCACTTCGCCGGCGATCTTCACGGCCAGGTCGGAGGCGTCGATCTGCGTTATTAGCCCTATGCCTGAGCGTCCGGCCTTCACCGAAGTCCAGAACGAGGGAATATCGTTGCCGATAGGGCTTACGATACCAAGGCCAGTCACCACTACTCTTCGTCGGTTCATATCACATCCCCATACCGCCGTCGACATGGAGGACGACGCCGGTTATATAGGAAGCGAGGGGGGAACAGAGGAAGAGAGCCGCGTTGGCCGCCTCCTCCACGCCGCCGACCCTTCCGAGCGGAATGGAATCCATGAGTTTCTGCTTGAATTCCTCGGGTATTCTATCGGTCATTGAGGTTTCAATAAAGCCCGGCGCGATGGCGTTGACACGAAGGTTCCGGGAAGCCACCTCGCGGGCGAGGCTCTTCGTGAAACCGATGAGACCGGCCTTCGAGGCCGAATAATTGGTCTGGCCTCCGTTGCCCGTAATGCCGACGACGCTGGATACGTTGAGGATGCAGCCCTCGCGCTGTTTCAGCATCGTACGCAGCACGGAGCGCGAGAGGAGAAAGGCGCTTTTCAGGTTCGTATCCAGAACATCGTCCCAGTCCTGGGTTTTCATGCGCATAAGAAGGCCGTCGCGCGTGATGCCGGCGTTGTTGACGAGGATGTCGATCCGCCCTTCCTTTTCCATGACGGTCTTGACGGCGGCTTCTATCGACGCCTCGTCGGTGACATCGCAGGCGAGCCACTGTTCCTTGGCCGCGGCAGAGCCTTCCCCGGCAGCCTGCACATCCTCAACGGCAGGTTGGGGGGCGCCGCGGGACAGGGCGTAGACCTTTGCCCCTTCAGCCCGGAACCGCACCGCGATGGCGGCGCCTATGCCGCGCGAGGCTCCTGTGACGATGCATATTTTACCGGTAAGAAGCTTTTCCATGGATTCTCCTTGCGTGCTCAGAGCGAGATTGACGATATGGCGTCCAGATTTCCCCCGGCGAAGCAGGGAACCTTGGATCCAGAGGCTTTCCAGAGGCCCGCGAGCACGGTGCCTGGGCCGGTTTCGATACAGCGCTCGAAGCCATCTGTATCTATGGCGTTCTCTTCGCTCATCCACCGCACGGGGCTGATGATCTGTGCCGATGCCAGCTCCCTGGCCTGGGCGCCCGAAGTGATCCGCGCGCCGGTGACATTGGAGTACAGGGCATGTTTCGGGTCCTTGAAACTGATATCGGTCAGCAGCGCAGCAAAGGCTTCGGCAGCGGAGGTCATTATCGGTGAATGGAAGGCGCCCGAGACCTTGAGCCGTATGACGCGTTTGGCGCCGGCAGCCTTGAGCTTTTCCTCGGCTGCCTCGATGTCGGCTTCGGTGCCCGATATCACGCATTGTACGGGGCTGTTGTAGTTGGCTACCCATACCTGTCTGAGCCCGGCTTCAGCGATGACCTGCTCTATCCTTTCAGGCGACAGGAAGAGGACGGCGCTCATCGTCGACCCGCCAGAATTCTTTCCGGCTTCATCCATGAGACGGCCACGTTCGGAGACGAGGCGGAACATATCGAAGAAAGAGAGGACTCCGGCTTCGGCCAGAGCCGGCCATTCTCCCACCGAGAATCCCGCGAATCCCGTGGCGGCCAGGCCATGCTCCCTCGCGCAGAGGGCCGCCGCCGATCCGGCGAGCGCGATCGCGATCTGGGTATTCCTCGTCTGCTTCAGCGTTTCCTCGTCGCTTTCGAAGAGGAGCTTGCGCATATCGCTGCCCGAAGCGTCGGAAGCCAATTCGAAGAGCTGGCGGACGGCCTTGCTGGTCTCGTGAAAATCCTTGGCCATTCCGGGGTACTGCGCGCCTTGGCCGGGGAAAAGATAGCAGGTTTTCATGGGGGCCTCCTGTTCTGTGCGATACTATGCGAGCCTGGGCTCTTCTCCATTGTATAATTTACATTAATCGCAAAAATGTAAAGAGGAGACAGGCGTATGGCAAACGCTCACGAAAGCCGGGATGCCCTGGCTCCAGCCTGTTGGCCGCAACCAGTTAGCAAAGGTATACTCAGCCCATGCCGAAAGAATCGACCATGATGATCGTGGAATGCATACGATCCATACCTCCCGGTCGCGTCGCGTCCTATGGATCCATAGCGGAGATGTCCGGGAATCCCTCCGGCGCCTCGGGAGCCCGGCAGGTGGCCAGGATTCTCCATTCCATGTCGCGGACGCACAACCTGCCCTGGTGGCGCGTCGTGAAAAAGGATGGTTCCATAGCCCTGAACGAAGAAGGCGGGCTGGATCTTCAGCGCCAGCTTCTTGAGGAGGAAGGAGTCGCCTTCATGGAAGGGGGCAGAGTCGACATGGAAGAATTCGGTTTTTACTGATACCGTCACAAGTTTGCCATCCTCGTGATTCTCCAGGGGAATGCCTCACTCTAGAAGAAACTGCGATCCCAGAACCCTATTGCCTTGGGCAGCCATGAGTTCCGCGAAGGCGGGCTTTACGAAAAGGCATCTCACCATGGTCTGGCTCGCTCCCAGGTCCTTGCACCGCCTGTTTATCCTCGCCAAAAGGCGGGATTCCAGGCCGAGATCGCGAAAATCCTTTGACACGCCGATAAACCGCACGATGCCGATCGAGCGTCCCTCGATCTGAACGATGGCGCCCGCCGCGGCCGCGATCGGAATATCCCCGGCTTCGGCGATGTAATAGATGAAACCGGTGGCGCGGCGGGCGTCCAGGAACTCCATGATTTCGGTTTTTTCCAGGAGAGCGGCCGCTGGAGGCAGCCATTCGAGGGAGTCGGCCTGGGCTTCATCCACAAGGCGCCCGAAATCGAAACGGATATCGTCAAAGGTTCCATGTTCCACCGTGAACTCTTCTTCCACGAGTTCCTCGTATTCCTCAGGCTCGAGCCCCAGGCGCGCGAGGCCAAGGGATTCCCTCATGTCGTCCATCCAGGATTCGATATAGCGGCGAAGGACGGCATTCTTGTATTCCCTGTATTGGAGCTCCTCCTGGGGATAGGCGGAAAGTACCTGCCTGAAGGCCTTGAAGACGCCCTTACCGTGCGAAAGGGCCTTCAGGAGGGCGTGCTTGAGCTCGAGATTCACAAGGCGAGAGCAAAAGCCTTCCATGAGGCGAAATCCGTCGGCCGGGGTCCATGCCGGCGGCGGGGCAAGGTGGGCATCGAGGTCTCCCTCGGGTCTGGCGACGAGTTCGCCCGTCCTCAGGTCTATGACGCGGGATTTTGTCTGGTCCTCCATAGCGAAGACAATGCGTTCAAGGATGGCATCGTTCAGCTCGAAGGTGGGTTCGGCATTCAGCATGAGGCATTGTACACCATGAAAGGACTTTCCGGCACGTGGGTTTTTTGCAGCCGGGGCTTTATGGACATGCTATGGACGGCCCTGTATACTGGGAAAACACTGATGAACGCCAATCTCCACCTTCATTCGAGGTTTTCCGACGGCAGTCTCTGGCCCGAGGATATCGCCCTCGCCGCGGCGCGCCTTGGCTTGGCCGCTGCCGCCCTCACCGACCACGACACGATGGGCGGTACGGGGCGCTTTGTCGCCGAATGCTCGCGCCTCGGCCTTCTGGGCATAACCGCCTGCGAAATCGACGTGTCCGAGCCTGAAATCGGCTACCGAAGCGAAATGCTCGGCTACTTTCCGGGCAAAGCGCAGGATGAATGCTCCGCTACCGGCGCCATGCTGGCCAAGGTTCTGGGTGAAAGGAAAAAGCGGCTCGAATACTACCTGTACTGGGCGCGGACAATCTTCAGGCGCGACGATTTGACCATGGGTGACCTTCGGACGGATAAGCTGGCGGGCTCCGATCCTGAGAAAATCGGCGACATGGCTGGCGTTTCTTGGAGCAAGGTGGATCTCTTTCTCTATCTCAAGGCGCGCAGGCTCCTGCCTCCCCCCACAACCTACAAGACATTCAAGAAGGAGTGGTTCCTTCCCGGCAGGTTCCCGAAATACAAGCTTTCAAAACCAGGCATCAAGGATTGCACGCGCGCCATCCACGCCGATGGGGGCTTCGCCGTGATACCGCATTTCGGCCATTTTTGGGATGACGATTTCGAGAGGATGGACGGGCAGCGCGAGAAGATTTCGTCGCAGCTGAAGTTTTTCCGCGACCGCGGAGCGGATGGAATCGAACTCTACTGGTATTCGGGCAGGAAGAAGACGGAAGCGATAAACGAGCTCGTCGAGGCTATCGCCAGACCACTCGGCTACTTTTTCACCTTCGGCTCCGACTGCCATGGCCCCGGCACGGAAAAGAACACGATAGACAAGTTTTCCGGCGACTTCGCCGGCTTTCCCTCTATTTGAACATTCAAGGAGCTATGGATGGCGCATTGCATCGTTCCCGCGGCCGAGGAGATCCTCGACAAGGAATTCAAGGTTCTGGACAAGGGGTTCGTCCGCCTCATCGACTATCTGGGCGGCGACGACAGGATTGTCCAGGCCGCCCGCGTTTCGTACGGCGAGGGCACGAAGAGCTATCGCGAGGACGCCGGTCTCATCGACTCCCTCCTGCGCCATGAGCACACATCGCCCTTCGAACAGGTTGTCCTCACCTTCCATGTCAAACTGCCGATTTTCGTGGCTCGCCAGTGGATCAGGCACAGAACCGCGCGGTTGAACGAAATTTCGGGCCGCTATTCCATAATGAAGGATGAGTTCTATGTGCCGGTGTCGGGGGATTTGGCTGAACAGAGCGCCGACAACAAGCAGGGCCGGTCCGACGAGCCGATGGATGCCGACAAGGCGGCGAGCGTGATCGAGCGTTTCGAGCGGGGGCAAAAGGCGGCCTACGGCGATTACTCCAGCCTCGTCGAGGAGGGTTTGGCGAGGGAGATAGCCCGCATCAACCTTCCCCTTTCTCTCTACACCGAGTGGTACTGGCAGATCGACCTGCATAACCTCTTCAGGTTCCTTATGCTGCGCATGGACGCGCACGCCCAAAAGGAAATCCGTCTCTACGCGAATACGATGCTCGACATCACCCGTGCGGTGGCGCCGCGAGCCGTCGAAAGTTTCGAGCGCAATACCTTGAGCGCGGTGCGTTTCACCGGCGCGGAGATGGCAGAACTGAAGCGCCGCCTCGCAGCCCAGGCTGGCACAGAAGGCGAATCAGGCATCGTTTCGACCAGCACAGAGCCTCTCCTCAAGAGCAAGGAACTGGAACGCTTTGAGGAGAAGTTGAGGACCGGAAAGCAGCTTTAGCCGCGGGAAGGTTTATTTTTTCCAGCGGACAAGAGCATCGTAAAACGCGCTAGTCTTCATTTTCCGATCTGCTGGCGAAATGGATATGGAAGAAGGTTGTTCATTCACAGGGCCGAGACTGGTGGCAGAGTGAATACAGCAGAAATAATCGAATATAGGATGCCCCCCGCTGTGATGGTCGCGCTAATAGCTTATTTGCAAAGGAGTATGCGCCTCCGTTTCTGTTGTTCCATCTCCAAGCTGGCCATAATAATCATCGCCAGTCCCCCAG
>JBAQLW010000114.1:0-7528 GCA_049302175.1 Rectinemataceae bacterium | reverse complement strand
GCTCGTCGTGGACCTCGACATAGAAGTGGAGCCCACAATGAGCGTGAGGGAAGCCCATGAAATCGCCGTCAAAGTGGAAAACTCCATCAAGGATTCGCTGCCCGACATCTACGACGTGATCGTCCATATCGAGCCTTTGGGCAATGTCGAGGAGGAACGCTTCGGTCTCACCATCGACGACACGGCGCATTGAGAAGAATTCCGTAACAATAGTTACGGCAGCCAGCTCTTGCGCAGGGCATCCCGTCCAGACCATGGTCGAGGTGAACAGGCTCGCGAAGCAGAAGGCCAGAGCCCTCAAGATAGCCGCCAGGGCCTGGGCATGGAGCCTGGGCAGCAGGGAAGCTGCCGAGGCGGCTCTCGAGGATCTCTCCCCGATCGTCATCCACCTCGAAGTGAGCCAGGATCTCACCGAACCGCTGGCCCTGCAGGGCCAGCGGCGCCTCCTCGACTGGGAGTGATGCTGCCTAGAACAGGAAGGGGCCTGCCTGGTCGGGATTCTTCCCGAAGTAGGTGACCTCGTCGATCCGCTTCACCTTTGGGCCCTGCAGAAGGGCAAAGAGGGCACGCTCTATGCCGATCCCTCCGCCGAAGGTTTGGGGGAAGAGAGCCTCGCCTGCCTCGTCCCGCGCGGCCACGGCCGAGAGGAAGGGACCATAACCCTCCAGTTCTTCAATGTTTTCTATGTTGCCACCCCCGTCGAATCGGGGCGCCTGCGATAGAATGCCGTTCTGCAGCAGCCGCGCGATGATGGCAGGAAAGAACCATTCCCGCAGGCCACCCGAAAGCACCTCGAAAGCCTCGCCCAACGAGCCGTCCAGATATTTTGCCGCGGCGCAGAGGTCATAGTTGAAAACCTGGCCCGAGCCTATGGACGATGCGGGCGGGACGGATCCGTCCCGTTTCAGGAAGGGGTAGACGAGGTCGTAGTTCTCGCGCAGGAGGCCGAGAACCCAGAAGAACTGGGTACCCGCGGCGGCTCCCAGCCGCGCCTCCATCCCTTCCTCGGCGCCGGACTCATCTTTCCTGAAGCGCGGGAACGGCTTGTTCGGAACATCGAGGGCGACGCCGAGCGTGGCGAGGCATTCGGGGCAAAGGTCCTTCACTTTCCGCACCGCGGCGATGATGAGATCCTCGAAGAAATCCAGGGCTTCATCGCGCTGCCTCTCGAGCAGAAGTTCCACTGAGGCTTGATCATCGAAATAATCCCCGTCGGAGATGCGAACCGAGCGCTTCATCTCGATATCCATCTGCGAGAAGTCGATGAGATATTTGCGCTGCTTGGCGACTTCTTTATGTGGCAATTCGAGCCTGATGTTGGGCGAATCGATGAAGATGCCCTTCACCGCGGGGTTCATGCAGGCGAGGAACTTGGAATAGATCATGGAATGCGTCGTTCTGTAGGGCACGCCCTGATAGTGGATGACGGGGACGTGCTCGACGTCGTGGCAGAGAGGATCGGTGACGGGTGACATCGACACGCGGTCGATATTGAGGAGACCGCGAGTGGCAAGGAATTCCTCCATTCCGAGAACGAAACTCGTCCTGATCGACATTATGTCGGCCAGGGCTGGATCACGCCATTTTTTCAGATACGATGCCGCGAGAGCGCCCTGGAAAGAGCCGCCCTTGGCCTTGAGGCTTTCCTGCCAACCGGCCAGTGCCGCGCCGATGGAATCCGCTTTTTCCGGAACCGCATATTCATAGGTACTCTTTATAGTCTTCATGATGCTTCCTTGTGTGGGTGAATCTACCCGGCCGATATTCAGCCGGGGCGGTGGAAGGTTTCCACATTACCCATGAGGATGCGATCGCTTCGTTTCACCCTCTGCCTCCTTTTATAAAAAAAAAGACCGGCCCACAAAGGGCCGGTCCCAGGTTTCAGACGTTTCTTTCTATGCGCGCAGCTCCGGCACTGCTGCTGCAGTTCCGTTATTATTATTGAGGAAATCAACGATAAAAGTGTTGCGCTTCATAGATGCGGGTACGATACAGAACTCGGTATACTCTTGTCAAGCATATTTATGCATATCAGCGAAGAATTCTTGCCGAAGGTCCCCGATTCGTCGGCCGAAGCTCGATCGAACAGGGTTCGAGCGCGTTCTTTCTGCAGAAATCCTCAAGATTGAGAATTTCCAGGCCTTCAACCTTCCGGAGAGGGAACGAGAGGCGCAGTGTGGTTTTCTCCCCTTCGGCGAAGGCCCGAGACCAGGCGCCATGATAGCGGACAAGGTCGAGCGCCGCCGGGATCAAGGCGGACTTGCCGCGCTTTTCGTACAGCCTGGAGATATGGGCGCATTGAAGCGCCTCTATTTCCCCGTGATTTCGCGAACGCGCGGTCTCGGGACCATCGAATTCCGCGAGGAATTCCGCGGGCTTCATGCGCAGAGGCTTGAGGACGGCTAGGAACCAGGGTACAGCCCTGCCCCGCGTATAGAAGGTTGAAACGGAAAAGGCAAGGCGGGCGGCGACAGCCATGTCGGAGGCGGGAAAACTGGAGTGGCCACGCAGAAGGTATGGCGGTTTCCTGTCGAAATCGAGGGTGAATTCCGATGCCTGATCGCGGAGGATGGTGCCGGGGAGCACGGCAAGCGGGAAGATGTCGAGGTGGTTGGGAGAAAGGGCGAGCGCGTAATCAAGGCTCTCTCGAAATCCGGAAAGAGAATCGCCCGGCAACCCGTAGATGAGGTCGAACCCGAAGGCCGCTCCCGTCGCGTTGAGAAGCCCCACCTTGGAGGCGAATTTTTTCCTGTCGATATCCCTCCCAACTTTCTCGAGCACCTTGGGGAAAGCGCTCTGGAGCCCTATTTGCAGCGAACAGGGCAGGTTCGAGAAGGCTTCGGCCTGGGCCTGGTCGAGAAGCTCGGCCCGGATCTCGAAGTTCCAGGCTATATCGCCGCCTTTTCGCGCGAAGAGTTTCAGAAGGGAGAGAGCCCGACCTTTTTGAACGTTGAAAGTCGGGTCGAGGACAAAGATCTCGCTCACACCGCGCCGGACAAACAGCTCCAGTTCGGCGGCGATCCTCGCCTCGGGAAAATGCCTCAACTCTGTGGACCCGCGGCCTTCGTAGCAATAGGTACAGTGAAAAGGGCAACCCCGCGTGAGTTCCCAGGCGACGGTCCCGCCCCGCTTCGGTTCCAGTATGCCCTCGAGCCAAGGCGAAGGCAGGGAAGCCGCGTCGCAGGGGCGGCTCCGGATAACGACGCTCTCGCCGATCGGCGACCTTGCCGGCGATCCAGACTCCTGTCCGTCCATCACCCCGAGCCATGCCTTGAACCACGCCGCGAAGCTCATCTCAGCCTCGCCGAGGAAGACAGCGTCAAAGAGCATGCCTGAGCCTGCGGGGTCGAGCGCCTCCGCGTCGGGACCGCCGGCGACGAGGACGATGCCAGGATGGTCAGCCCGGATAGCCGCAGCGAGAGCTGCCGATACTGTCGAATTCCAGCAGTACAGAGAAAATCCGACTATATCCGGCTTTCCCGCGAGGATGCGCGAGATGAGGATGTCGGGGCTGTCGCCGACCAGGCTCGAGAGAAGGCTGATATTTTCGCGCGGGAGGAGTTTTGCCTGGACGAGGGAAGCGGCAACGCAAGCGGCACCGAGAGGGAATATTCCCTCATCTTCCTCGGGCTGCAGGCTCACCAGGGTAAGGATCGGGGTTGTTGACTTCATCGATGGTACAGGCTACCACGACGGCCGAAGCTTTTCTACATTCGCCTTCACCTTGACGCATTTTCTCCATAGGTGATAGCTTCTCAGGACAATGGACAACAGAGCAGAGAAGCTTACGAAAGTCGTACTCACCTGTCTTTTCGTAGCCCTCATCTCGATCGGCGCCTATATCGCCCTGCCACTGCCCGGCAGCCCTGTTCCCATCGTGCTGCAGAACATGTTCATCATGCTCGCCGCCCTCATCCTTGGTCCATGGTGGGGACTGGCCGCCACCTGTCTTTACCTTCTTCTCGGGCTTCTCGGCATGCCCGTCTTTTCCGGGGGAACCGGAGGCGTCGTCAAGCTCCTCGGACCCACGGGCGGCTATCTGGTCGGCTATATTCCCGCAGCCATCATCATGGGTCTAGTAGCCCGGATAGGCCGGCGCAAAGCTTTCCAGAACATGATCGCCTGTCTCGCCGGCATGATCATCGTCGACGCCCTTGGCGTCCTCAGGCTGAAAACCGTTCTCGACATCGGCTGGGGAAAAGCCCTGGCCGCCGGCCTCTATCCCTTCATCGTGGGCGACCTCATCAAGATAGGACTGGCGTCCCTCCTCGCGCCCAAGCTCTTCGCGGCCATGGAAAGTCTCACGGAAAAGGATCACGATGCCTGAACTATACAGGATCCAGGGACTTTCGCATCATTTCCGAGACGGAACGGAAGCCCTCAAGAATATCAATCTCATAATAGACCATGGCGAGTTCATCGTTCTGGCCGGCAGGAACGGCTCGGGAAAGACGCTTCTGGCCCGCCACATGGTGGGGATTTCGGCACCGACCGCAGGCAGCGTCGCTTTCCGCGGCGCCGACCTTCGCGAAGGCTTGCGGCTCCTGCGCAGGTCCGTAGGCTTTGTATTCCAGGATATCGATTCCCAGATTCTCGGCCAGACTGTCGGCGAGGATGTAGCCTTTGGCCCCTCCAATCTGGGGCTTTCGCCCACTGAGATCGAGCTGCGCGTGCGGGAAGCCCTGGCCGAAGCCAGGCTCTCGGGCAAGGAAGAGAGGCGGCCGGAAACCCTGTCCGGCGGGGAAAAGCGAAGGCTCGCCATGGCGGGCGTCCTCGCGATGCGCCCCGAATGCGTCATCCTGGACGAACCCTTCGCCAATCTCGACCTGGAATCGGTACAGGACATCGTGCGGATATGCGGCGAACTCAAGGCCCAGGGGATCACCCTCATCGTCGTGACCCATGAGCTTGAAAAGATACTTCCGCTCGCGGACAGGCTCATCATACTCGACCGCGGCGAGCTCCGCTTCGACGCCGAACCGTCGGCAGCCAGCCCGGAGCTCTTTGGAAAACATGGCCTGGCCTGTCCCTATGAGGGTCACTTTCCCTGGGTTTATCCCTGGGGCGGCGAGTGAATCCCTTCGCCTTCGATGCGCCGGACAGTCCGCTGGGCCATGCTTCGGCCGCTTCAAAAGCTTTCTTCCTCATCTGCCTTTCAACCGCGGGGATGAGCCTCGGCTTTTTGCCCCTCTCCCTGCTGCTGGCTGGCGGCATTTTTCTGATAACGTCGATGCGCCTGCCTTTCCGGGGCATGGGAAAACCGGCGCTGGTCATTGCCGGGCTGCTCGCCTTCTCAGCCCTCGTAAGGGGAATCTTGCCCGGCGACGGAAGACTCTTCGCCATCGAAACTCTCCCCGGATCGGGACTCTACGCGTTGAGGCTAGCTGTCGTTTTCGTCTTCGCGCGCATCTACTACGTGAGCACCAAGGCATCGGAACTCGGCGACATCCTCAGCGTCGCCGCCCGAAAAGCGGGAATGCGCACCGATCCTGGCATGATGCTGTCGCTCTCCCTCCTCTTTCTTCCCCTAGTCTTTGAAAATTACCGGAGAACGAGGGATGCGGCCGAGCTCCGCGGCTACAACAGGGCTGGCCGCACAATGAAAAGCCTGCTGCCCATGCTCCATACCTACATGTTCGTGAGCATAAAAGGAGCCCTCACGACGGCGAGGGCGATGGAAACGAGGGGCTATTCCGAGATGCGGACCATCCAGCTGCGCGGACTTTCTATGATGGACGCCATCATAGCAGCAGCGGGAGGCATTCTTCTTGTTTTGACCGGCGTGGGCATCTAGATAGAGGAGCAATCCTTCAAGCCAGCCCAGGCGAGGCTGCCGCCAGGCGATTCACCCTCGAAGCGCGGCTCCCATACTTCGATCGGTGCCTTCCTGCCATGGACCAGGATCTCTCCCAGCCTGCGGAATTCCAGCCCCTTCGCGACGCACGCGGCTACCGTATCGCCCGAAACCAACAGGGCTGTCCCCGTCGCCTTGTTCGCGTTTTCAAGTCGGCTGCCCACGTTCACCACATCGCCCAGGGCTGTGTAGTTGAAACGGGAAGGCGATCCCATGTTGCCGACGATGGCCTTCCCGGTATGGATGCCTATGCGCGTGAAAGGCATCGGCGTGCCCAGCGCCTCGAAGTCGCCGCTCGAAGCACTCAAGGCCCCAAGGCAGGCGAGAGCCGCCCTGACGGCGCGGGACGCGTGGTCTTCCTGGTCGAGGGGTGCGTTCCAGAAGGCGACGACCGCATCACCCACATATTTGTCGACCGTCCCCCCCTCCCTGAGAATTTCTCCGGTGACGATGGAGAGATAGCGGTTCATGAAAGCCGCCAGCTGCCCTGGATCCATGGATTCCGCCAGAGTGGTGAAACCCTGGATATCGGAGAAGAAGACGGTGATGACCCTCTCTTCGCCGCCCAGCTTCAGAAGGCCGGGATTTTTCAAAAGAGCCTCGATAACGGGAGGCGAGAGGTACTGGGAGAAGCTTCGCCGCAGAAATGCCTTGTTCCTGCCCTCCGAAACATAGGAGAGGATGATGCCCGCGGCGTATGAAAAAAAGCCTGCCGACATTCCGAATCCCGTCGAAGCGACGAGACCCGCCCTGTAGAAAGCGAAGCCGGCGAGGGGAGGAATGAGAACGGCAAGCGATGCTCCCGCCGTGAGGAAAACTGGCTTTTTCAGGAAGCTTGAAGCCCAGGCCGCGGCCAGGGCGAAAATCAGGATGAGCGAAACGTCGAAGACGGGAGGCAATGCCGCCAAAAGCCGTCCACGCAGCAGATTGTCGACAAAGGTGGCGTGTATCTCGGCTCCCGGCATCGCCCTGTCGGTGGGAACGGCCTGCCTGTCGAACAAGCCGGCGGCAGAAAAACCGATGAATACATATTTCCCTTTATAGAGATCGGGATCCACCTGCGGCTTCCTGCCTTCCCTCGCGCTCATGGCGCTCGCCAGTATCTCGGCTGCGTTGCGCGCGGGCAAGCTCGGCGAGGCGCCGTAAAAACGGAGATAAACGCTGCCGCCCGGGAACTCCGGCGGTTTTTCCCCTGCCCTCTCAAGAACGGCAAGCCCCAGCGATTGTGTCCCATCCTTCGAGCCGCCGCCGAGGGCATACCTGCGCAGAATGCCATCGGGATCGACAAGGGCTGTCACCCGGCCGAAACCAACATTTGCGGTCGGGAGGGGTGTCAATCGGCCGCTCCCACCGGAACCGACGGCTTCGGCGATGACTACATTGCCCGCTTCGTCCATCGCTTCCGCGCATCGAGCGTCATCCTCGGGCCCGTAGCTCGAAGCCTCGCTGAAGAGTATGTCGAATGCTTGCGCTTTCGCCTCCGACAAAAAGGAAGCGATGATGCCATAGACTTCGCGCGGCCACGGCCAGGCCAGGCCGAGATTTTTCTCCACCCAGCCGAGGCTGTATTGGTCGACATAGATCAGCTCGACCTGATCCCCGGCGGCGCCTCCCCGCGCCAATTCCCCCCCCCCTTCGTAGAAGCGCGCGCTGGCCCTGGCTTCCATATCATAG
>JBAQLW010000113.1:0-1976 GCA_049302175.1 Rectinemataceae bacterium | reverse complement strand
TCGCTACGCGCCTGCGCGAGATGGCCTTCCTCAACAAGGGCATACGCATCATCCTCATAGACGAGCGCCTTTCGACGCCCAAGACGGTGGAGTTCAAGTTCGAGGGGGGCTTAAGCGAGTTTGTCGCCTACCTCAACAAGAACAAGACCGTCCTCCATAAGGATGTGGTCTATATCCACGGCACGCGCGACGACGTGGAGATCGAGGTCGGCCTCCAGTACAACGACAGCTTCAACGAGGCCATGTTCTCCTACGTCAACGGCATCAACACGAGGGAAGGCGGCACCCACCTCATCGGGTTCAGGTCGGGTCTTTCGCGCACCATCAACGAATTCTTCAAGAAATCCAAATACGTCAAGAAACTAGATGAGACCCTCTCGACGGACGACGTCAAGGAAGGGCTCACGGCAGTCCTCTCCGTCAAGGTGATGGAACCCCAGTTCGAGGGACAGACCAAGGGCAAGCTCGGCAATTCCGAGGTGCGGGGCATCGTCGATTCCTACGTCGCCGACCAACTCGACCTCATCTTCCAGAAATACCCCGAGATCATCGACGCCATCCTGGACAAATGCGTGCTGGCCGCCAAGGCCCGCATCGCCGCCCGGCAGGCTCGCGAGCTCACCAGGCGCAAGAACCTCCTCGATTCGGCGAGCCTGCCGGGCAAGCTGGCCGACTGTCAGGAAAAGGATCCGGCGAAATGCGAAATCTTCCTCGTGGAGGGTGATTCGGCAGGCGGCTCGGCGAAGATGGGCAGGAACAGAGTCCACCAGGCTATCCTCTCCCTCTGGGGCAAGATGCTCAACGTCGAGAAAACCCGCATCGACAAGATCATCGGCAACGACAAGCTCCAGCCCATCATCGCCAGCCTGGGCGCCGGGCTTGGGCCCGAGTTCGACGTGGCGAAGTTGCGGTACCACAAGATTATCATTATGGCCGATGCCGACGTGGACGGCTCCCATATCCGCACCCTTCTGCTCACCTTCTTCTATCGCTATATGAACCCTCTCATCGAGGGCGGCTATGTCTACCTTGCCATGCCGCCATTGTATAAGTTGACGTGGGACAAGGAATTGCGCTACGCCTACGACGACGCTGAAAAGGACAGCATTCTGGCGGGCATCGTCGGCAGGGATCCGTCGAAGGTGGCGATGCAGCGCTACAAAGGCCTGGGCGAGATGAATCCCGAGCAGCTCTGGGAGACGACCATGGATCCCGAACGCAGGAACATGATCCGAATCACCATGGAAGACGCCGTGCTCGCAGAGCAGATGTTCACCACCCTCATGGGCGAACAGGTGGAACCCAGGCGGCAGTTCATCGAGGAGAATGCCCTCGCAGTCTCCAACCTCGACGTGTAGGAAAGCGAAAAAATGGCAGAAACCGGAAGATTGATATCAGTCCCTATCGAAGACGAAATGAAGACCGACTATCTCACCTACGCGATGTCGGTCATCGTGGCGAGGGCACTCCCCGACGTGCGCGACGGCCTGAAGCCCGTACACAGGCGCATCCTCTACGCGATGGAAGAACTGGGGCTGCGCTACAACGCGGCGACGAAAAAGTGCGCGCGCATCACCGGCGACGCGATGGGAAAATACCACCCGCACGGCGACTTCTCCCTCTACGACGCCCTTGTGCGCATGGCACAGGATTTCTCCCTCCGCTATCCCCTCGTCTACGGACAGGGCAACTTCGGCTCCATCGACGGCGACCCCGCGGCGGCCAGCCGCTACACCGAGGCCAAGCTCTCCCGCTTTGGCGAGGAGATGCTCACCGACCTCGACAAGGATACGGTCGCCTTCGGCCCCAATTATGACGAATCCCTGACAGAGCCCCTCGTCCTGCCCTCGGCCTTTCCCAACCTTCTCGTCAACGGTTCCTCGGGCATCGCCGTCGGCATGGCCACCAACATGGCTCCCCACCATCTCCTGGAAGTGGGCGAGGCCATCGCTGCCTACATAGAAAATCCCGACATC
>JBAQLW010000112.1:0-3928 GCA_049302175.1 Rectinemataceae bacterium | reverse complement strand
TCATTATCCTTTACCTCGCTATATTTGCTTTGGGCACGATGGCCTACTGCTTCTTCGGCTATTCTTTGCGGGATTCCGCCTTCGAGTTCGCCTCAGCTCTTGGCACGGTCGGCTTTACCTCCGGCATAACAAGGTTTGGGGCTCCTTCAGGCGTCTTGTGGATCGGGACCATGGGAATGCTCCTGGGCAGGATGGAAATCTATTATGTGATACTGAGTTTCGCCAAGGTAGCAAAAGATTCCGTGGACGCGCTGCGAGGGAGGTATAATGGAGCATAAGCATCGTACTGCGTTCAAGCATGGTGTCGAAACATTAGGGATCCTCCTCCTCTCGACCCTTGTGGCCTTTCTCATCCGCAGTCTCAACCTGCGCGTGGAAAATATCCTCATTGTCTACGTGCTCAGCATACTCGTCATCGTCGTAGAGACGAAACGGTATGTCTGGGGCGTCATCGCTTCGCTCTTCTGCACATTCTCCTTCAACTTTTTCTTCACCGAGCCGCTGCATACTTTCGTGATCGCCGATCCTTCCTATTTTATTTCCCTGGGTATATTCCTTATCGCGGCCTTCATCGTGAGTACCCTCACCTCCAGACTGCAAAGCCAGATCGAGATATCGAAGCGCAATGAAGAGATGACCGACAAGCTCTACAAAGTCAGCACCGGATACCTGAATATTTCCGAGAGGGAAAAAATCGTCTCCTATGGGGAAAAAAGCATCACCATGCTCTTGGGGAGACCTTGCAGGATCCTCTATGGCGAAGCCGCCCCGCCCGAGGACATGAATGCGGCTCAAAACTACAGGAAAAGCATTTCTGGCGGTATGGGCAGGCCCGCGAAGGGGGATTCCACCCAGGCTTGTATCCCAATCATGATCAAGGATACCGCCGTCGGCGTGCTGAAGGTGGATTGCTCCATAGGCTCGATAGCCAAAGACGAGTGGCTCTATCTCGAGACTATCCTTTCCCAATTCGTGATGGCGATGGAACGTGAGGAACTGCACCAGGCCGAAGAGCGTCACCGCATCAATATCGAGAAAGAGAGGCTGAGAAACAATCTCTTGAGGAGCATCTCGCACGATCTCAGGACCCCTCTCACCGCGATAGCAGGGGGGTCGGAATTCCTTCTCGACCGCAGCAAGGACATCGATGAGGACACGAAGAGAAGCTTGCTTGCCGATATACATTCGGATGCCGTATGGCTCGGAAGCATGGTTGAAAACCTCCTCAACATGGCCCGCATCCAGGATGGGAAACTCATCATAAAGAAGCAAACGGAGATAGTGGATGACATCATCGACGAAGCGCTCTCGAGAGTGACCAAGAATCTTGGGGAACATTCTCTTTCCTATATCCCGTCGAAAGGCATCATTCTTGTTTCGCTCGATGCGCAGCTGATCATACAAGTGCTGATCAATCTCCTCGGCAATGCCATTGGCCACACGAGAGCCGATTGCCATATCGTCGTGAAAACCGAACGCAGGGGAAAAGACATAGAATTCTCGGTCTCGGATGATGGGGGAGGGATGAACAGAGACATTCTCGACCATCTCTTCGAGAGCTTCGGTACTTCCGGCAACCGGGTTTCCGAAAACCGAAAAGGTGCGGGAGTTGGATTGAGCATCTGCAAAGCCATCATATCGGCGCATGGTGGTTCCATCACAGGGCAGAACAATTCCGAGGGAGGAGCCACTTTCTCTTTTTTGCTTCCCGCGGAAGAGGAGGGAGGCCATGCATGAGGCTCGGGTTCTCATCATCGAAGATGACAAGAGCATTCAGAACTTGCTGAGAATCTCGCTCAGGGCGAGCGGCTACGAGTGCGAAGTAACCGAGACGGGATTTTCGGGTCTTTCTCTCCACATGGCGAACAATCCCGATATCATCCTCCTTGATCTCGGCCTGCCTGACATCGATGGTTCCGAAGTGCTCACCCAGATAAGGATGGGATCGAGCGTACCCGTCATCGTCATATCGGCGCGGGATCAGGAGAGGGAGAAGGTCGCGGCTTTGGACGCTGGAGCCGACGATTATATCACCAAACCGTTCAATATCCCGGAACTCCTTGCGAGGATACGTGTCGCGCTCAGGCATGCCCTCCCTCAGGACTCCCAGCCGACACGTTTCTCGGTGGGTGGGCTCATAATCGATTTTGAGCGACGTATTGTCACGGTCGATGGCGTGGAAGTTCACCTCACCCCGATTGAGTACAAGCTCCTTGTCCTTTTGGCTGAACATTCAGGGAAAGTGCTTACCCATCAGTTCATACAAAAAAAGGTATGGGGCTATGAAACGAATGACGAATACCAATCCTTGAGGGTCTTCATGGCGAATATCCGAAGGAAAATCGAACCCAACAGTTCCCATCCGCTCTACATACTCACTGAAATCGGAATCGGATACAGAATGGCTGAAGAGCTGGCTTGAAGGACTCCGTGGAGAAAAGGGCATGAAGCAAATTTTCAAGATTACGTTTCCAAACAACAAAATCTATATCGGAAAGGATCTTTCCGGTACTTTGACGTATTTTGGCAGTTTTGATCCTCTCACCGTAAAAGCCGATTACATGAATATAAGGATTACGAATTTTACGCTTAAAAAAGAAATATTATGGGAATCCGAAACCGCCGACGATACTGAAGTGAGCAGAAGAGAAGCGCAATACATCGCGATTTTCGGCTCGACAAACCCGAGAATCGGCTATAACTAGTTCTTCCCGACCCTTTTGTTGCCCCCGGAATTTTCCGAGCCCGAGACGCCACGCTTCCCGTTGGCGCCCTTTGGCGTGTCGTCGTTTTCACCTTTGTTGGAATAGTTTTCACGCTTCTGGTTCATTTCCCTCACCAGCGTTCCCTTGTGCTCGCCCCACTTCAGCTTGAGAGCGTGAAAGGCATCGGATCCTGGCGCTATACCCAATGTCGTGGCCAGAACGCCCCAACCGTGGCCTTCAGAACCATCCGTGAGGATAAGCGCGTCCTGTAGGCTGATTTCGGAGCTTGAGGAAACTTCAAGGGCAAGCCAAATCTCGCCGGGCGCATAGCCCTGGGCAGAAAGATCCTGCAACAGGGCGAGATCCACATCGAACGTTACGCTCAATGTGACGAGCAGCGCCTCAGGATTTTCTTCGGCGGCATCGTTGACCATTTCGATCTCATCCTCGAAATCATCGTCTCCCTCAACCTGGGCAAAAGCGCCCTGGGCTGAGACCAATGCGAATACAAGCACTGCCATAAGGATGATAGTCTTTTTCTTCGTTATCATAGTTTCGTCTCCTTGTCCCCTCATCGGGGTTGTATGCTTAGGATACGCGGCCAGGTCGTGGATGGTTGCAGGAAAGCAGGAAAGGCCACGAAAATCGATGAAGGCGCGGCATGCCGGCTTTCTTGCCGCTCACGCGGGAGGCCTGTATACTGTGCTCACATGGTTGATGACCGACAGTTGAATGATTCCGAAGTGGTTGCCAGGGTTCTCGCTGGCGACCGCGAAGCCTATCGCCTTCTCGTGGATCGATATGGCGCCCGGATGATGGGATTTTGCCGTTCGCGGCTGGGATCGGATGAGGATGCCCGCGACGCGGCGCAGGACGTATTCGTGAGGGCTTTCAAGGCTTTGTCTTCCTTTAAGCAGGGCGAGAGCTTTGCCTCCTGGCTTTTCGCAATCGCCGGAAATCATGTGCGTACGCGTTTCCGCGTTTTTTCCTCGGAACGCCGCAAGATGGAGGCTGCCGGGATCGCCGCGGCTACGGCCCCGCCTCCTGATCCTGCCGAAGATGTCGAGCGGAAGATGCTCGCGGAACGGCTGCGCGGCGCGGTTTCCGCCATGGCGCCTGAGCTACGCTGGCCAGTGGAGTTTTACTATTTCGCCGAACTTTCGGTGGCGGAAACCGCGCGCATCCTCGGGCTCGGCGATGAGGCGGTGAAGACCAGGTTATTC
>JBAQLW010000111.1:0-6035 GCA_049302175.1 Rectinemataceae bacterium | reverse complement strand
GGTCGTGGACCTCGTCCACGATGAGGGGCCGGAACAAATCAGGCCGAAGGCATAGCTTTAAAATACTCCAAACGTGCCCTGGAGCCGGAGGGAGATGTCGATATAGATCGGCGAAAGCGGTGAGGATGTGAGATTCTCCGCTCCGATGACGAAGCTCTCCTGCTTGGCGTTGAGTACGTCCAATATCGTCTGGGATTCCGCGGTCCCGATCTTCGAAGTTTCCAAAGTCGTGAGATTCTCATCCAGCAGCTGTACCGCATTGGCTGGTCTTGCTGCATGCGTGGCTTGATCGGGCGAAGCGTAAAGCTTGATATGGGCAGCGAATGTGTTTGCCTTACGCAATGTATAAATGAGACTGACAGTATTGAACTTGACACCATCTCTCCTGGCTTCTTCGGGTATATCCACTACCGTATCGAAATAGGCTCCCATTGTGTTTGGCAGCTCTATCGTCTCCGTGGGAGTCTCGATGTCGAAGGGAATGCCGCATCCCGCGGCGAAGAGCATCGTTCCTGCGAGCATGATTAAAAGCCCTGCCTTTGTTTTCATGAAATATTTCTCCTTCTTGACAATGTAAGGATACTGACAATCGCGCAGATTGTCAGGAAAAGCACTGGTTTATTGTAGCGTACATCCTCATAGACCCCGCCCTGGCCCGCCGGGGGCAGGGGCATTGGATCCCAGGGTAGACCATTTTCATCGGCGAGAAGCCTGATGTTCAGCAGATTGATGACAGGCACTCCCCGCGACGCGAATTCATAGATAAGGCCGCGGTCGGGTCCGGCCGGTATACGCGGAGGTTCCATGATGAGGCCCTGGGGAAAGTCGAGAGTGTAGGAAGTGACGCCTGAGTTGGGGCTAGCGCCGCCGATGTTGACGAAACACTGTATCTTCCTTCCTCCTGCTTTTTCCTCTAGAAGCTCCAGGCGACGGGAGATGCTGGCCTCCAGGTCGGGTTCTTCGAAATCGATGAACTCGACGCCGGCTTCCACCGCGAGCCGGGCTATGATTTCCCTCGCGTCATCGAACAAAAGGCTTTCGCCATGATCGAAATCGGATCCCGGTGAGACGGCGACGAGGGACCAGGGGATAAGCGAAGCGTCGGCGAGGATGCGCATCATCGCAGGTGCCGCGAATTCAGGCCGGGTGGCCCCGTACATCGATGATCCGAATGAGGCGATCGTTATCGCTTCGAGCCCCATCTCCTGTGCTGCGCAGAGGGTGGCTATCGTCAACCCGGGAAAGGATCCGCTCGCGCCGACGGCGATCAGGTCGCCTTCATCCAGTCCCGCTTCATGGAACCAGCGGACCATGAGTGCGGCGAAATTGGGGTTGAGGCTCGTGCGCTTGGCTTCGAGCGCTCCCAGGGTCGTGGTGAGGGCCGTCCATTCGGGGCCGATAAGGCCCGTTCCATTGGGATCTAGACCGGCTTCGATGGGAATGCTTTGGGCGACAAGGGCTTCCTTCAGGCGGGCTTCCGCTTCGACCATCAGTCGAGCGGCGCGCAGCTGAGTATCCCTCAGAGGGTGGGGCAGCCTTGTGCTCGTCGCCAGGCTCAAGGCGAAGCCGACGCAGGAGACAGCGAGGGCGGCGAGGAGCCAGGCCGTTCTCGCCTTCGAGCGCGCGAAAGGTCGGGGAAACCTTGCCATCAGAAGGCGACCAGCATCAGGACGAGCCGCACGATGACAGCGACGGTGATCGTCAGAGCCATTGTTTTCAGTATGCCCTGCTTCAGCATGTCGTTGGCGATGAGCCCAGGGATGATGTAGCCGATGATGCGGAGGTCCTGGCCGATCTCGGCCGCATAGAAGAAAAGCTGCTCGATAGTCCAGGTGCCGATAAGGCCGAGGAGGACGGCGGCCATGAATCTTCTTCGGCCGAAGATGATCATGAAACGCTGCATGAGGCGCAGGGCGAGGCAGATGAGGACGGACAGAAGCATAGTGGAGAGAATGCGGAGCGGCTGCTCCAGGAAGAAGGCAAGATAGCCCGGGGAGACGAGGCCTCCGGCCGAAATCCCGAGGAATTCGCTCGAAAGAAAGCTCAGCAGTATGCTGAGGCCTATCGATTCCCTCAGCATCGCTCCTCCCCAGCCCAGCCGATCTGCCGGCCATGTTCAGCGCAGTATTCCATGAGCTTCCTTCCCATCCCGCGGATGTTGCCGATTCCGAAAAGAATGTACTCGCTCCCCAGTCGCCTGCCGAGCGAAGACAGCAGGGTTTCGCAATCCGTTCCCTCCTCGATGGCGAGGGAATCGAGGCCGCGCGCGGCGAAGAGCCTTGCCACCTTACGCGCGTGCTCTCCTGCCACGGCGACAGTCTTCAGGTTTTTGAGCCCTCGAGGCAGTTTCAGGAATTCGGAAATCCTGTACTCGCGGTCGGCGCGATTGTTGTACAGAAGCACGAGCGGCAAGTCTTCCGGAAGGAATTCCACAGCCTTTTCCCAGACGAGCCCGGTCGAGAGGCGATCGTTGGCGGCGAATCCGTTGATGACGATCGCGCTGAAGGGGGAGCTTTCTACCCTGAACAGTCCCATCGCTCCGATGTCGGGCCGCGCCGCTGCCATGCCGCGCAGGGCTGTCTCCCTGTCTATCCCCAGCTCGCTCGAAACCTGGAGCGCAAGTGCCACATTTTCGGCAAAAACAGGATAGCTGAACCGGGCGAGGGTGTCGGCGCCAATCAGGGAAGCATCGGCAACGACAAAGCGGCCCGCCTTGCTCTCGAAGCGCCTGTCGGCCGCGACGAGGACGCCATCGCTCGGAATGGAAAAAGAGAGGGCGGCCACCGTATCCTCCTCGGTGTTGCCCATCTCCTCTATATGGTCCACTCGCGCGTTCGTGATGACGCAGAGCGTTGGCCGCACGAGCTGTCTCGAAAACACCTCCTGCGATTCAGGCCTGACGGCCATGCATTCGACGACGATGGCCTGAGCCTCTCGGGCGACAGCCAACCGCGTGAACGCCTTCTGTTCGGTGATCCTTGGGCCAAGCCGTCGCTCTATAGGCAATTCCGTACCGTCCTCGAGGATTATCGAGGCTGCCGAACCCGTTGTTTTCGCTATGGTTGTTCTCCCTGCCTCGCGCAGCGCCCCAGCGACAAGACGTGTCACCGATGACTTGCCTCTCGTTCCATTGACGAGGACGCGAAGCGACAGCTTTCGCAGATTCCGCTGGTGGAGAAAATTTTCGCCGAAGCCACAGGCAAAGACGGCGAGCGCGAGGATCAGGACTATATGCACTTCTGCTCCAAGAATCGGTATGTAGCGGACAGTATACCCCAAAGGATGAGGAATGGCAGCTCGATTCGCGCGCGTCGCTGCTTGCCTATGTGCGCCATCGAACAGACCCTCCCTCCCATAATGGATAGTTTGTGTACCAAGAGGGAAAGAATATGAAAAAACGCTCAGTATACATCGTAGTCGCCCTGATCGCTTCGCTTGCTTTTGCTGGATGCAATCTGCTCTCGCAGGAAAGCGCGATCATCGGCACATGGGAAGAAACGATCCTTGGAGTGACAACAACCTATGTCTTCAATGGCGACGGATCGGCCGTAGGAACGACATCGATATCCGGGGTGGGTGTCTCGACCAACGGAGACTGGAGTTCCGACAGCACGACCTTGACGATTCTTTGGGACGGGGCTTCGGAGAGCGAGGTCTCCAACTACTCCTTCAACGGCGACGCGACGACGATGACCCTGTCGCCTCCGGACGGCGGGCTTTCCCGCACCTTTGTCCGACAATGATGAAGTTTTCAGAGTACCTGCCCGGGAAGCCGGGATGCTGGATTCGGGCAGGTATATCACCGCAAGGCAGATTTATAAGGAGTAAACACTCATGAGAAAACTGATAGTTTCGAGTCTGATAATTCTGGTATTGGGAGTTTTTTTGGCCGGCTGCGCCGGGCCAGCCGATGAGGGTGACATCACGTCCCCCGTCGTGAGTTCCACATACCCGGCCACGACCGCGACAGGCGTGTTCCTGAACGGCTATGTAAGCGCCACATTCAGCGAGGCGATGGATCCCTCCACCATAGGGGTCGAAACCTTCATCCTTGAAGGAGCTTCGGCTGTGGCGGGCGACGTAGCGCTCAATACGGCGGGCACTACGGCGATATTCACGCCAAATGCCAACCTGGCGGGTAATACTGAATACACAGCCACGATAACGATAGGAGCGATGGATCTGGCAGGCAACCCGATGGAGAACGCCTATTCCTGGTCGTTCACGACAGGGGCTACCGCCACCGTCAGCAGAGCTCCTGTGGATCTCGCGACGGCGGGCAATTATGTGCTGCTCGCGAAATCCGGAGTGTCGACCACAGGCACGACGGCGATCGTCGGCGATATAGGGCTTAGCCCGGCCGCGACGAGCTATTTGACTGGCTTTTCCGAAACCCTCGACTCCACGAATAACTTCGCTACGGCCGACATGGTGACTGGCAGACTCTATGCCGCGAACATGGCTCCGCCGACGCCGGCCCAGATGACGACCGCCGTGAGCGATATGGAACTCGCCTTCACCGACGCCGCGGGAAGAAGTTTGCCTGACTTCACCGAACTGGGCGCAGGCGATGTGAGCAGCCTCACCCTCGTGCCCGGTCTCTATAAATGGGGGACAGGATTGCTTATGGCAACCGATGTGACCCTCGCTGGCAGCGCCACCGATGTCTGGATATTCCAGATCGCGGAAGATCTCACCGTGAGCAACGGCGTGCAGATAACTCTGTCGGGCGGTGCCCTATCCAAGAATATCTTCTGGCAGGTTTCTGGCCAGGCAACCCTGGGCACGACGTCGGCCTTCAAGGGCATCATCTTGTGCCAGACGGCTATCGTGATGCGTACCGGCGCTGCATTCGAAGGCCGGGCTCTGGCGCAGACGGCAATCACTTTGGATGCCAATGCCGTCACGCAGCCCTCGCTCTAAGACAAATCCAGTCGCCGCGCAGCGATGCGCGGCGACGTGCGATACCACCAAAAAGCGAATTGAAGAGGAGAAGCATAAATGAGAAAATCCATCACTTTCAGTATTTTGGCATTGCTGCTGGTCGGCTTTCTGGCTGGCTGCGGAGGACCTGTGGGTGAAGAAGCCGACGTCACGGCTCCCACCGTAAGCCTGACCAGTCCCCTCGATGCGGCCATGGGTGTCACGCGTTCGGGAAATATCACCGCGACCTTCAATGAAGCGATGAGTGCCACGACCCTCACCGACGCGAGCTTTACCCTCGCCGCTGGCGCAACCGCTGTGGCGGGCATCGTCTCCATGGATTCAGGCAGCACCGTAGCTACCTTTGATCCCACGGTCGATCTGGTCAGCAATACCCTCTACACGGCAACCATTACCACGAACGCCCAGGACGCGGCAGGCAATGCCCTCGCGGCCGACTATGTGTGGACCTTCACTACAGGCACAGTGGTCGTTCTTGGCCCGGCACCCGTCCTTCTCGGAACATCGGGCAACTACGTCATTCTGGCTAAGACAGCGGTTTCGACGACCGGCACCACTTCTATCACTGGGAATGTAGCCGTGAGTCCAGCCGCGCAGAGTTTCCTCACGGGCTTCTCTGAGACTCTCGTCGGCACCTACGCGACATCTGATCTCGTGACCGGAATGCTCTATGCCGCCGATATGACCCCGCCGACGCCCGACACACTGACGACAGCGGTGAGCGACATGCAGACCGCCTATACCGACGCCGCGGGCCGTGTCACCCCCGATTTTACCAATCTGGGCGCGGGCAACGTCACTGGGCTTACGCTGGAACCCGGACTCTATAATTGGGGCACTGATCTCATCGCCACGGCCGGCGTGACCATCTCGGGCGCCGCCGACGATGTCTGGATATTCCAGGTGTCGGGCGACCTCACCATCAGCAACGGCGTCATTTTCACCCTCTCGGGTGGGGCGCAGTCCAAGAATATCTTCTGGCAGGTGACAGGTCAGGCGACCCTCGGCACTACCGCCGACTTCAAGGGGATCATCCTCTGCCAGACGGCGATCGTGATGCAGAATGGCGCCGCCCTGAACGGCAGGGCTCT
>JBAQLW010000110.1:0-1826 GCA_049302175.1 Rectinemataceae bacterium | reverse complement strand
GCTATGCCTCGCCTCGGGCGGCGGACAGCAGGGGCCAATTCTCGCGGCCGCCGGGGCGAGAGTGACGGTATTCGACAACTGCCCCGCCCAGCTGGCCAAGGACGCGATGGTCGCGAAGCGGGACGGCCTGGCGATCGGGCTTGAAGAAGGCGACATGAGGGACTTGTCGCGCTTCCCCGACGGCAGCTTCGACATCATCTTCCATCCCGTATCCAACATTTTCGTCGACGACGTGAAGCCGGTATGGAAGGAATGCCACAGGGTGCTGCGCAAGGGTGGCGTTCTCCTCGCCGGCTTCGCCAACCCCATCCTCTATATTTTCGACCTGGATGAATGGGACAGAAACCAGAACCTGGCGGTCCGCTACAGAATTCCCTATTCCGATGTCGCGCAACTTCCTCCTGGACTTTTGGAAAAGAGGATAGCCGCGAAGGAAGCGCTGGAATTCGGCCATTCCCTCGACGACCTCCTGGGCGGACAGCTGGCCGCCGGATTCGCGATAATGGGATTTTTCGAGGATTCGTCGGGCTGGGGTGATTTGCTCGATCCCTATATCAATACCTTCATCGCCACGAGAGCGGCGAAATTCTGACATCGGGAGAACGGTCGTGAAAAAACTTTACCTGAGCGCCGATATCGAAGGCACATGCGGCATCGCGGACTGGAAGGAAACCGAGCTTGGGGATGCCCAGAGCGTATATTTCAGGGCCCAAATGACGAAAGAAGTGGCCGCGGCCTGCGAAGCCGCAATAGGCCTGGGAGTCGAGGACATTCTCGTGAAGGACGCCCACAGCACTGGCAGGAACATCGATCCTTCCGCGCTGCCGGAGAAGGCGAGAATCCTGCGCTCGTGGACCAGGGACCCCCAGGTGATGATGGCTGGCCTCGATTCGAGCTTCGAAGGCGTGCTTTTCACCGGATACCATTCGCCCGCCGGTTCGGACGGGAATCCCCTCGCTCATACCATGAACGGGGGCAATGTATGGGTGAAAATAAACGGAGTGGGCGCGAGCGAATTCCTGATCAATGCCTATACGGCCAATTCACTTCGCGTTCCCGTTCTCTTCCTCGCGGGTGACGAGGCGTTGTGCGCCTTCGCCGACGGGATGGGCTGGGGAATCAGGACGGCGCCGGTGAGCAAGGGGGTGGGGAATGCCTCGATTTCCCTGCATCCCAATGTCGCGCAACGCATGATCAGGGAAAGGGTGGCCGAAGCCGTCGCCGATCCTCCTTCCATCGACAAGCAGTACATGCCGAGGCGTTTCGACGTCGAAATCCGGTTCAAGGAACACTTTCTCGCCCATCGGGGCTCGTTCTTCCCCGGGGGGCAGAAAATCGGCAGCCACGAAGTCGCCCTCAGCGCGAGTTCGTGGCGCGATGCCCTCGTCTTCCTCTTTTTTGTGCTCTGAGCGCCGGGGCGACTTTGGGGCGGCGCTTCACATTAGTGTCGTCAGCTGGGCTCCCTTGCGGATGGCTTCGGGCAAGGCTTCGATTTTCTGGGCCGAGCTGAGCGCGGCGCCGATGGACAGATGTTCGGCCGCGGCGAGAGCGGCGGCGAGAGCCTTGAAGTCGGCATGCGACGCGGTGAGAATCTGATCGCGCATGGCCTGCCTGTCCTCCTGGGTGTAGCCCGTCATGTAGTGGACGAGTGAAGTGAATCCCTTGGCGTCGGGGAGAAGGTAGCTGTCCACGCCGCCAATCGTGCCGATGATCGCGCGGGTGAGTTCCTCCTCCGAAATCTCGAGCCGCTCGAGGAATTCCGAAGTTCCCTCAAAGATGTCGAATGTTTTCTCGAAGTTCGGATCGCGGTAGGAGAGGAATACAAA
>JBAQLW010000109.1:0-6898 GCA_049302175.1 Rectinemataceae bacterium | reverse complement strand
GATCGCGACCGCGATCGGCGCCGCAAGAAAAGGCGGCTCCGTAACCCTCATCGGCAATGTCAGCCCCAAGGTCGAGATTCCCCTCCAGGCCGTGGTGACTCGCCAGCTTACCCTTTTCGGTTCCTGCGCCATGGCGGGCGAATACCCCCTCGTCCTCGATCTACTCGCCCGCGGCATTATCGACGCGGGTTCCATCATCAGCGCCACGGCCCCACTCTCCGAAGGCGCGTCATGGTTCGCAAGGCTCTACGCCCGCGAAAAGGGGCTGCTCAAAGTAGTGCTCGTACCCTGACAAGAAGGCAAAGCGGAGGATTCCAAACGATGGGAAAGATACGATTCGGTCTGTACGGATACGGCAAAGTCGCACATCTTCACGCCAAGGCCATAGCGGCCAGCGGCAATGCTTCCCTTGTCTCGATATGCGGTCGAGATCCCGGCAAGGCCGGAGCTTTCGCCAGGAGTTGGGGCATCGAGGCACGGTCCTCGGCGGCCGAGATGGCCGACCGCGATAAGGTCCAGGCTGTCATCGTCACGACGCCCCACCCCCTCCACGCGGCGCATGCCATCGAATGCCTCGAGGCAGGCCTCAACGTCATAGTGGAAAAACCGATGGCGCTCAAGGTTGCCGATTGCGACGCAATGGTATCGGCCGCCCGCTCAAGGAAACTCAGCCTCGGGGTCATCAGCCAGCGCCGCTGGTATCCTTCCACGATCCGGATCAAACGCGCGATAGAGAAGGGAGATCTGGGCATCCCCCTTCTCGGCCAAGTGATCATCCTCGGATGGCGCGATCAGGCATACTACAATTCCGATGCGTGGCGAGGCACCTGGGAGCACGAGGGCGGAGGCGTCATCGTCAATCAGGCGCCCCACCAGCTCGATCTTCTTTCCTGGTTCATGGGTCCCGTCTCCGGCGTATCGGGATCCTGGATCAATGCCAACCATCCGTACATCAAGGTTGACGACAGCGCCGTGGCCACCGTCCATTTCGCGAATGGGGGCCTGGGCTCCGTCTTCGTTTCCAATTCCCAGAAGCCGGGCATCTACGCCAAGGTCTATATCCACGGAAGTTCTGGCGCTTCGGCCGGAGTGCAGACCGACGGCGGCGCAATGTTCATCGCCGGCATGAGCGGCGTGCTGGAACCGCCATACAACGACCTGTGGACGATTCCCGGACAGGAAAAAATGCTGGATGGCTGGAAACGGGAGGATGCCAGCTATTTCTCGCGCATCGACCCGACATGGCATTTTTTCTCGCTGCAGATCGACGATTTCGCGTCCGCCCTCGCCGAAGGACGAAAACCTTTGGTGACGGGAGAGGACGGTAGGGAAGCGGTGAAGATCATAGAAGGCATATACGAATCGGCCAAAATCGGACGCACGGTCTTCTACTGAGAAACTCGTCCCCGCTGGGACGCACCTTCTGGGCTGATCCTACCGGGACAAGTTTCCCTTGGCGGCGTTTTCGCTGACCATCGCCGTTTTCTTGTTTATTTCATCCATAGTCTTGAAGATGTACTCCCTGTCCTCACCCTCGAACTCCAGCTTGGGTATGAGACGCGAAAAGAAGCTCTGCACGAAATGCTCCATCTTCGAAACGGTATCGATATAGCTGGATTCGTGGTTGAGCATCATGACGGTACATGATAGGGGTCTGTTGTAGGTACCAATGACTTTGAAACCCAGTTTCTCATACATGCGGATCAGTCTCGATTCGTCGCTGAATACATCGAGGAATATCGTGTCGACGCCCTTGCCCCTTATATAGAGATATGAAAGGACCATAAGGCTGAAAGGAACGATGGAGCCTCTCTCCTCGCGGATGATGGCGAGACGATCTATCTCGGCGTAGGACGATCCATCGAGAAAGGCCGAGATATCGTAATTGCTCTGTATGGGAATTTCACCTTCGATTTCACTCAGGTGAAGGGTTGTCGTGCCGACAGGCTGCATGCCTTTATAGGCCAGAAGATGGAAGGCGCTTTCGTCCTCGCTGCGATGAATGGTCTCTTCGAGATAGCCCTTTTCTCCCACAAGGATCTTGCGCTGCAAGTAAAAGCTGTCCTCGAGCTGTCGCGTTTCCTTCGCGTGGATAAAACGGATCTTGTTGTGGTCCATATTGGCGGCAGGCAGGGCAATCTGGAATTTTGCTCCCTGCGTTTCCTCCGAATCGATGATGATCCTGCCCCCTATTTTCGATATGATGTGATGCGCGATGCTCAAGCCCAAACCAGTGCCGGCGCCGGGATCCTTGGTAGTGAAAAATGGATTGAAAACCTTGTCGAGGTTCTGCTTTTTTATGCCGATTCCCGTATCCTGGACTATGACGATGACGTCGCCGCCCACCTGCCGAGCCTCCAGGGTCAGCGTCCCGTCTGAGTTCATCGCCTGCACGGCGTTTACGATCAAGTTGAGGAACACTTGCTGAAGCTCCGTAGCGTTCGCCTGGACCTCGTTCGTCTGGTCGTAATTCTTCCTCACCGTCACGGATCCGAAATCGATGCCGCGCATCGCAAGCTTGAGGGAATTCTCCAGGACTGCGACGACATTAACCATATCAGGCTGGCTCTTTGTCTTCCTTGAATACAGCATGAGGTCGCGTATCACCTCAGCGGCGTTCTGCGCGTATCGGATGATATCCTGGGTATATTCCTGGAGCCTTGTCCCTTCCGCGGTTTCCGGAAGCATGATATCAGCCGTACCAAGAATCGCGCCGAGAGGGTTGTTTATCTCATGGGCTATGCCCGACACGAGGGTACCTATGCCAGCCAACTTCTCCGACTGGATAAGTTCGTCCTGAAGGGTTTTCTGCTTTGTGACATCCTGGAAGAATTCAAGGAAAATAGGCAGGGTTGTCTTGGGAACCGGTATGGGGTAAAAGTTGAGCTGGAAGGTCAGAAGCCCCTTGACGTCCTGGCGCTCGGCGCTGAAGGGCAGCCGCGTATGCAGGCAATCCTGGGCCAGACATTCCAGACAGGGCCTGTCCCTGTTGAAGAAGGCCTTGTAGCATTTGCTCCCAATCAGCTCCTCAGCTGATTTCTCAAAATAGCGGCGCGCCGCGAAGTTTACCTCGATGATATTATAGTTGATGTCCTGAATGGCGATCGGCGTCGTTATGCCGTCGAAGAAGGCCTCAAGCTTGTTCCGGCTTATCTCAAGCTGGTTGTTGATGTTCTGCAGCCGCTTCTGCTGCTGCTTCAGCCTTTCGAAGGTGATGGCATTCTCGAGGGCCACCGAACACTGGACGCTCAGCAGCTGCAGCATTTCCAAGTCGAACTGGTTGTAGTAATCCTTGTCCAGCTGCGGCCCGAGGATGACAAAACCGTTGAGGCGCTCCTTGAACTTGAGGGGGAGCACGAGGCTCGCCTTGAGCGTCTCGGCCACATCGCCTCTCTCCAGGTCGATATCGATCATCGTCTGCGGCTTGTAGAGATATTGGGTTTCGCTCTTTGCGCCGCCCTGGTGCATGGTAAAAGCCCTTACAAAATCGCTGCCTCGCTTCACGCAGATCGATTGATCCTGGCCCTCTATGATCTGTCCGTTGAAGGGCAGCTGCTTTGCGACATTGAGCTTGTAGTTCCTGTCGTTGAAATCGTTGACCAGCATGAGCGCCCATTCCAGACCGAAGGTGGACGTGATCTTCTCTATGGTGAGATTGCCCAGGGTTTCCATGTCTACGATGGACGTAAGGCTGGCGGAGAAGGTTCTCAAGCCCTGATAGTAGGTGAAGGTTTTACCGCCGTAGACCCTCTCCAGGAAGGAGAGGGTCGTCGTCCTCAGGGGAGAGAGAATTACGGAGGTGATGAGGCCGAGGACGAGGGCGAGAAGCAGGAGCCGCGGGAAGGGGATGCTCGAGTTGAGGTGAAAAACCGGCAGGAAAAAGAAGAGGAAAAGGGCGCTCGTCAGTATCGATACGAAAAAGGTGAGAAGGATATTGAGCACGGCCGACGAATAATGGATAAGGCGATATTTGTACACGGCAAAAAAGATGATGCCGGCGTTTATCGTGGTGGCGAGAAGGTCGATGGGATATTTGCCTATAGGCTTGTAAAGATTTCCGGCAACGCCTGCGACGATGATGACGGCGCCGATTATGAGAAGGCGAAGGGTCTTTTTCTTGAACTTGTTGTCGCTCTTGGTGAGCTGCCGCGTAAGGAGGAGGATCGAGACGCCTAGGAAAAAGTATGAGAGGGAGTAGGCGAGCATGGCGCCGCTGCCGAGGGAATAATAGAATCCGCTCGCGTCAAAGCCCGCGTCGGTTACTACCTTGCCGGAGAGATTCAGGTAGATCAGGTAGAAGTACATCAGGTAACCGATATACAGGAATACCTGGTAGCGTCTCTTCTCAGTGCCGGAAAGATAGATCATAGTCTGGAGGAAGGAAATCGGCCCGCCGAAAAGCCCCAGGAGCATGATTCTGTTCCAGAACAGGGGTGTAAAGAGCCCCGTATCGGCATGCATCATGAAGGAGCCGAAACTCCACAGTGCCATGAAAAACATGTACTGAAGGAAAGAGGTATCGACTTTTTCCTTTCGGCTGTAAATGCCGAAAATGATGAAGACGATATAGACGATGAAGGACAAGGCCGGAATAAGCGACGATGCGTCCAATATCATGTCAAAAACCTCTGAATTCAGTAAATTGCTGGAAAACTGATCGATACTATACCATAATGAAATTCACAATGATACAGAATTCGCTGGCCACCCTTGGTTTTATCCTTCTCTTTTTTTCCGACTTTCTATGGGTAAAGGGGAAAAAGCCAGCCGTCGCCCTCCGCCAGTCAGGATATGTGGCGATATTCTGCGGCATTGGGGTGTGGGCGTTTTCACCACCCTCGGCCAGCGCTCCCGACAGCCTTCTCTCGGTCGCCCTCATCGCTGCGGCGGCCGCATCCTCAGCCCTGCTCTTCTGGTCTGTCTTCATCGAGATCGGCGCCGAAAGGAAAAAGCATGGATTGGGGCCAGCCGATGTGGTCAACAGCGGCAGTTACGGCCTTTGCAGGCATCCGGGATTCTGGTGGTTCGCTATTTTGATCCTCACCCTCGGCATACTGAAAGGCTTTTCGGCAAATTTTCCGACAATTCTCTTCATGACAGCCCTGGATCTTCTTTTAATACTCTTCCAGGACAGCTACACTTTTCCCAAGGTTTTTCGCGGTTACGATGATTACAGGAAGAGCGTACCTTTCCTGTTTCCGCGAATTAGGAAGGAATAATAATGGCATCAGCGCCCCGCACAATCCTTGTTGTCGACGACGATCCTTCGATTCGAAAAGTCCTTTCTCTCGGCCTCGAGAGACTCGGTTATGAAACCCGGCTTGCTGTGAACGGACAGGAAGGCCTCGATCTTGTCGCAGACGGGACTGTAGATCCGGACTGCATCCTCCTCGACATCCGAATGCCCCTTCTCTCCGGCAGGGAAGCCCTGCCGAAGATAAGGGAACTGAAGCCCCTGACGCCGGTCATAATGCTCACCGCATACAATGATCTCGCCACTGGGCTGGAGGCGATGAAGAATGGCGCTTTCGACTACCTCGTAAAGCCGAGCAGGCTCGAGCACATCGCGGAGACCATTGCCAGAGCAATCCGTTACAGGGATATCGTGAAGGAAAAGCTCGAGCAGGACAAGAAAAACGAGGAATACCGGCTTTCCCTCGAAAAGGGAATGCATTCCAAGAGCATCGAATTGAGCGAAACCTACGAGAAGCTCAAGGCTGCCAACATGCAGACTGTCCAGGCTCTCGCCGAGACTATCGAAGCGAAGGACCCCTACACGCAGGGACACTGCGAGCGGGTGAGGAAGCTGGCGGTGCGGCTCGCGCGTGAGCTCAGGCTGCCTGAAAGCCTGATAGAGCCCCTCGAGTTCGCGGCCCTCCTCCATGACATCGGGAAGATCGGCATACCTGAACGCATCCTCAACAAGGTCAGCCCTCTGGAAGAGGAGGAACTGGAGGTGGTCAGGATGCATCCCATCATCGGGGCGCAGATACTGTCCAGCGTCGAGTTTTTCGCCCCCGCCATCAACGGGATACGCCACCATCACGAGCGCTGGGACGGCAAGGGCTATCCCGACGGAGTTGCGGGAGAGGCAATCGACCCCCTCGCGCGTATCATCACCCTGGCCGACACCTTCGACGCCATGGCCCAGTCGCGACCCTACAGAAAAGCGCTGCCGGTGGAGGAGGTTCTTGAGGAGATAAGGGCTGAGCGGGGCGGGCAATTCGCCCCCGACGTGGTGGACGCCTTTTTCAGGGCGAAGCTCTACGAAGAATACTTCGAACCGACTAGAATCGATACGTGAAGCGGCCAGGCACTGTCTCGCCCGTCTTGTTCCAGAACGCCGCGCGCTTGAATCCGTAAACGACGGCCCTGTCTATCTCGGGATCGCCGGATGACTGAAGCACTTCGACGCCCTTCAGCTGATTGTCGCGCGTCACGGTGAAGCCGATGCTCACCGGCATGAGGGACCTGCCCTGCTTGTATTCAGCGTTGGCGGCATCGTAGCCGGCATCTTCCAGAATCTGCCAGAGCGGCTCCCTCTGGTCGAGGGGCACTTCGGACTTCAGCCTGTACGCCGATCCGTCAAATTCATAGTAGTTCGTAAAGGCTCGCTTCCTCGCCTGGGCCGTATAGATGATCTGGTTGGGGGGCAGGACGAGGTTGGGAATGGCGTTGTATATGGAGACCGGAACGAGACTGGGGAGGGGAAGACTATAATAGACAGGGGAGTAGATATTGTGCCCGACCGTGCCCTGGGCTCCTCCCAGCGTCGTTTCCACGGAATTGCCCTTCTCGGCTTTCCGGATCGTGACCGACTTCCCCTTCGACCAAGGCACTTCGCCTTCGCCCGGGACGAGTACCGATGAATTGGTCGAACTCACGCGCGAGCCAGGAC
>JBAQLW010000108.1:0-2080 GCA_049302175.1 Rectinemataceae bacterium | reverse complement strand
CCAAACGTACCTGGATACCCTCGATATGCGGAGCAGTTATGACCTAGTCCTGGTGGACATAGCCCTCGAAGGTCCTGTCACGGGCAAGGCTGTGGCTTTTGTATCAAAAAACTACGGCGGTATTCCTTCCGTTTTCATCACAGCCCTATCCGATTCAAGGGAACTTGTCGACGCGAAAAGAGCCGAACCCCTCGGGATCCTCGTAAAACCCTTTTCCGAAAGCGAATTGCTCGGCACGGTAGAAATATCCCTTTTTCGCGCCGGCATGGAAAAGCGCCTTTTATACAGCGAAAAGCGCTACAGGGAGCTCTTCGACCTGAGCCTTTCCCCTCGATGCGTCGCTGATGCTGAAGGAACAATCATCGAGGCGAACACATCATTTCGCCAAAGCTTTCGCATTCCGGAAGGGCTGCCCAGGCTGCCCTCGATATTCTCGAATCTGGCAGACTGGGAAAGCGTAAGAACAGCGATACTCTCGGGAAAGAGCATACTGGGTCAAGAACTGGAAATGATCGATGCCAAGGGCTCCAGACTCAGCATAGTGGCATCGTTTTCCTCTTTCCTGGATGCGGGCGCCGAACAGCCACTCATTTCGGCGGAATTCTTCGATCTAACCGAAGCCCGAAGGCTGCGCGACGAACTCCAGCAAGCCCAGAAAATGGAAGCCATGGGCAGGCTGGCCGGAGGCATTGCCCATGACTTCAACAACATCCTCACGGCCATAATTGGCCATGCCGAAATGCTGAAGCTGGATATCGGTGCTGAATCATCCTTCTATGGGGATATCGAAGGCATATCAAGAACAGCAGGAAGGGCTGCCCACCTTACGCGTCAGCTTCTCGGCTTTTCACGAAAGCAGGCATATTCCCCAAAACCGCTTGGCCTCGCGTTCATCGTTCGCGACAGCGCAGGTATCCTGCGCAAGCTAGCCGGAGAATCTATCGTCCTGTCCCTCATGCTTCCCGAGGCCGATCCCGTCATCTTCGTCGATCCAGTGCAGATAGAGCAGGCTCTTATCAACCTGGTAGTGAATGCGAGGGATGCGCTGATCGCCAAACCAGAAGGGCGCATCGATATTGTGGTGGAAGAGAAAACCATCACCGAAGCCCTGAAGGTCGGTGCCTCGCTGCTAAACCCCGGCTCCTATGCCACGATCGAAGTGCGGGATAATGGAAGCGGCGTTCCTCCCGACTTGACGCAGCGGATTTTCGAGCCTTTCTTCACGACAAAGGAAACGGGTAAGGGCACTGGTCTTGGGCTCGCCATCGTATCTTCCATCGCAACCCAATCTCGCGGCGCCATTGGACTCAGGAGCGAAGCAGGGAAGGGCAGCGTCTTCACCCTCTGGCTCCCTGTCATGGAAGGTATGGGCGAACACTCAAGTCCGCTTCCCGATAGGATTGCCGCCGACATAAAGGAAAAACAGGACATAGCCCTTGAAGGAAATCCTACCATACTCCTCGTTGACGACGACGAAGCTCTGCTAGAATTCCTTTCCTATGTACTTTTCAAGGCCGGAGCTATAGTCATCGCGGCGCGCAGTGCCGGAGAGGCTGTCATCCAGGCGGAAAAAAATCGCTGTGACTTCTTCGTGATCGATATCCACCTTCCCGGATTGGACGGAATCGAGCTCTACGAGCGGCTTTCGGTCTCCGAAAAGCGGAAGTGCCTGTTCATGTCGGGCAGGATAGAAGCGGATTTGCAGATTCCTGAGGGCATGCGGGTTCTCGAAAAACCTTTCAAACCGGGGGATCTCATCTCAGCTATCAACGCAGAACTGTCATCATGAAAGGATGAGGCTGTAGAGCTTCTCTTCCATTTCGATGAGCTGCCGCGATCCGTAGCGGCGGTCTTCCCTTGGAATGGCGATGGAGAGCCTGTCGAGAAGGCTCGCTGGCCTGGAGGAAAGGACGAGTATCTCGTCAGCCAGGTAGAGGGCATCCTGGACATCATGCGTCACCAGGATGGCGGTTCGACGCTCTTCACGCCATAGCAGGGAAAAAAGATCCATGATTTCAATGCGCATCTTGAGGTCGACGGCGGAAAACGCCTCGTCCAGGAGAAGGATGTCCGAAGGATA
>JBAQLW010000107.1:0-8869 GCA_049302175.1 Rectinemataceae bacterium | reverse complement strand
ATATATGGACTACAATGCCACCACACCCTTGAGGGCAGAGGTCAAGGATCTCATAGTGGAGGCTCTCGGCATCTACGCCAACGCCTCGAGCATGCATGAGGCGGGCCGAAGGGCGAGAACCGAAATCGAGAAAGCGAGGGCATCCGTCGCTGCCCTCATCGGCGCCGCCGATCCATCCGCCATTTATTTCACGTCGGGCGGTTCGGAGTCGAACAATACCGTTTTCATGACGATGTATGATATTGGCCGCAAGGCGCCGGGGCGCCGGAAGATCATCACTACGGCGATCGAACACCCCTGCGTGATGAACTCGGCCGCCTATCTGGAGAGCGAGGGTTTTCCTGTCGTCTACCTGCCCGTTGACGCATTTGGCCGGGTGGACATGGAAGCCTACAGAAGGGAACTGACGCCCGATACCCTGCTCGTCTCCGTGATGGCCGCCAACAACGAGATCGGCACCATCGAGGATGTGAAGACCATCGCCGGAATGGCCAAGGCCGCGGGCGCCTGGGTTCACAGCGACGCCACCCAGGCGGTTGGCAAGATACCAGTCTCTGTCGAAGACTGGGGCCTGGACTACCTCACCCTCTCCTGCCATAAGATTTATGGACCCAAAGGCATAGGCGCCCTCTATGTCCGACCTCGCTCGCCGATAGTTCCTCTCGTCCGCGGCGGCCACCAGGAGAACGGGGTGAGAGCCGGCACTTACAATAATTTAGGCATACTGGGCTTCGGCAAGGCGGCAGAACTGGCCCTTGCCGACCTGCCTGAATTCTCTGCAAGGCTTCGCTCGCTACGGGCCATGCTGCGCGACGGCCTCGTCGCCTCCATCCCCCATGTCAAGGTGAACGGACATCCCACGGAAGTCCTGCCCAACACGCTGAACATTTCCTTTCCCGGGGCCGAGGGCGAATCAATCCTCCTTTCCCTCGACCTCGAGGGAATACAGGTATCGACGGGTTCCGCCTGCGCTTCGGGCAGCCTCGAACCCTCGCACGTTCTCCTCGCCACAGGCGTGGGGCCGGAGCTCGCGCACGGCTCCATCCGCTTTTCGCTGGGGAAGTATACGACAGAGGAAGAAGTGCGCTACGTCATAGAAAAACTGCCTCCCATCATAGCGCGCCTCAGGCGAATGTCGACCGTGCCTGCTGACGAGAGCGGCGTATCGGCGAAAGCATAAGGAGAAAAATATGGATGCCTTCCAGTGGCTGTATTCCGATACGGTGAAAGACCATTTCGTCAATCCGAGAAATGTCTTCAACCCTGATGAGACTTTCGAGGCCGATGCCGAAGGCATAGTGGGCAATATTCGATGCGGTGACCAGATGATGTTCATGCTGAAGATAAAGGATGATGTCATCGAGGACGTGCGCTGGAAGACTTACGGCTGCGCCTCGGCCATAGCCTCAACATCCATGCTTTCAGAATCGATCAAGGGCATGGAGATCAGGAAGGCCTATGGCATCAAGCCGACCGATATCGCCGCCAAACTGGGCGGACTGCCCGAGAACAAGATTCACTGTTCTGTTTTGGGTGACAAGGCGCTCAGGGCCGCGATCGACCAATACCTCGAGAAGAAGGGCAGGACCGGCGAATTCAAGGGCGAAGATGCCGTCGTGATCTGTACCTGCCTCAACATCACCGACAAGGATATCGAGACGGCGGTGAAGGCAGGAGCGAGGGACTGGCATCAGCTGCAGGAAGCCACCAAGATCGGCACAGTCTGCGGCGAATGCAAGACCAAGGCGGAGGAACTCCTTCACGAGTTCGTGCATATCTATTCCTGAATATGGATTATGTTGACGCGGCGGGCTTCCAGAGCCTTGTCTATCAAAAAGCCGCAACCTGCTGGCGCGATCTGCCGTGGCGGCATACCGGCGATCCATACGCCATAATGGTCTCGGAACTGATGCTCCAGCAGACGCAGGTGGCTCGGGTCGTACCCAAATTCAATGCGTGGATGGAGCGATTCCCGGATATCGGGTGTCTTGCGAAGGCTCCCGTCGATGAAGTCCTGAGGCTCTGGAGCGGCCTCGGCTACAACAGGCGCGCCCTGGCCCTCCACCGCGCCGCTCTCGGCATAGCGGATGACTTCGGCGGCCGGGTTCCCGGCGACGAAGCTGCCCTGCGCGGGCTTCCTGGCATCGGCGTCTACACTTCCAGGGCCATACTCGCCTTCGCCTTCGACAAGCCCACAGTCTTTCTCGAGACCAATATCAGGACTGTGTTCCTGAAGCATTTCTTCCCTGGAGAGACTGGCGTCCCGGACAAGGCCCTCGAAGCGGCGGCTGGCGCCGTCCTCGACGCGGCCGCGCCGCGGCGCTGGTACACGGCCCTCATGGATTACGGCGCCGAACTCAAGCGGGTCGAGGGCAACCATTCCCGGCGCGGCGCGGCCTACAAGAAGCAGGCGCCCTTCGCCACATCCTTCAGGCGCGTCCGGGGCGCCGTGCTCGGGAAGCTCGTCGAGGGTAAACCCCTGACCATGGAAGAACTCTACGCAGTTCTGCCTTTTTCCCGCGAAAACATCGAAAAATGCGCGGGAATCCTCGTCAAAGAGGGCTTTGCCGTCTACGATGGCGACAGCATGAAAATCTCCGGCTAAAGGCGGTTTCCACATCACAGGTCATGCGTATTTGGTATAATTGACCTTCCACGTCGTGAAGAAATCCTTGTTGGTCGCCCCCTTCGAGAAGGCGCCCAAGCCTGAGTTTTTCACGCCGCCGAAGGGCATGCAGCTGTCGGTCACCGTGCCGTGGTTCACATGGGTCATTCCGCTCTCCATATCGCGCTGGAATTCGAATATTCTTTCAAGGCTGTCGGTGAAAAGCGAGGCCGCGAGGCCGTACGCCGTGCCGTTCGCCACGCTCATCGCCTCATCGAAGGTCTCGACTTCGATGACGACGAGGACGGGTCCGAAGATTTCCTCGACGGCCGCCTCCATATCAGGCCTCACCTTGGTGATCAGGGTTGGCTCGATATAGAAGCCTCTGTCATAGACGCCCCCTGACAACCTGCGCCCGCCGACCAGGATGGTCGCTCCGGCGTTTTTGGCTCGCTCGATATAACCCATGACATTTTCACCTGCCTGACGATTGATAAGTGGACCCATCGTCACCTTTGGATCCATTCCGCCGCCGAGTACATAGGATTTCATCCTCTCCGCGATTTTGCCCGTCAGGGCTGCCGCCTCCTCGCGCAGGACGATGACCCGGCTTATCGATGTGCAGCGCTGACCGCTAACGGCAAAGGCAGCCTGAGCGATCTGCGCGGCCGCTCCATCCAGATCCTTGTAGCCCGCCACTATAGCCGGGTTCTTTCCGCCCATCTCCAGCTGGACCTTCGCGAAATGGCTCGCCGCGATCTGGTTGATCCTTCGCCCCACTTCCGTCGATCCCGTAAAGGTGATGCCGCGCACAAGGGGATTCGATGTGATGGCGTCGCCCATGCTGCCGCCTCTCCCTGTTATCATGTTCACCACACCAGGGGGAAGCCCCGCCTTGTCGAAGAGCTCCATGATGAGGACGCCGGAGTGCGGCGTATCGCTCGCCGGCTTGAAAACGACGGTGTTTCCCGTCACGAGGGCGGGGATGATCTTGCGCAGGGGCGTGAGGAAGGGAAAATTCCAGGGAGTGATGGCCGCGATCACGCCGAGGGGAACGCGGACCGCCACGCTGGTGACGCCGTCCCTGTCGCTCGGCATGGTGATGCCTTCGAGACGCCGCCCTTCCCCGATAAAGTAGCGGCATTCCTCGACGCCGCGATCGGGCTCGCCCATCGCTTCCTTCAGGGTCTTGCCTTCTTCCCTGCAGATGGCTTCGCCTATGCGAAGCCTGTTCTCGGCTATCAGCGAGGCGAAGCGCTCGATATATGCTTCCCTCCGCGCGACGGTGAGTCCGCTCCAGGACTTGAAAGCGCGGTCGGCCGAGAGGATGGCCGCCGCGGCGTCCTCATCGCCCGAGAGCGCGAATTCGCCGATGACATCTCCGTCATCCGCCGGGTTCGCATCGGGATAATATAGCCCCGAGCGAGGCTCCACCCATTGTCCGTCGATATAATTATTGAATTTTCCGGGATGACTCATATCCATATCCTCCGTTTCCTGATTGAAATGTAATGGATGTGATCATAGATGTGAAATATTATAGAATTATTTTATGATAGATAAAAGCTATCGATAAGGAGTTCATTTCGATGGAACTTCGTCAGCTCGAATATTTTCAGGCTGCCCTCCGCTTGGGCAACATCACCAGGGCTTCGGAAGCCCTGCATGTCTCCCAGCCTTCGGTGACCGTCGCCATAAAAAAGCTCGAGGGAGAACTGGGCGTTTCGCTTCTCGACAGAAGCGGAAAGCGAATAGTCCCCACGCCTGAAGGCGGGGTATTCATCGGGCGCGTGGACGCGATACTCTCGGCGGTCGCCGACGCGACGGCCGAGATGCGCGACCACCAGGCCCTCCTCAAGGGTTCGATCAGGATCGGCATAACCCCCATGATGGGAGCCGTATTGTTCCCCGGTGCCTTCGCGCGCTTTCGCCGCCAATATCCGGATTTCCAGATCAGCCTTATCGAGGAAGGCACTCTTTCGCTCCAGGCTCACCTGGAGAAGGGCGAAATCGATATCGGGATAATGGTGATCTCCGACCTGCCTTCGGGACTTGCTTCGCTGCACCTGGACCAGGGCAGGATGATGGCCTGCCTCTGGCCCGGCCATCCTCTCGCCGAGTACGAGGAAATCCCCTTCGGTCTGTTGAAGGACCAACCCTTCATACTGTTCCAGGGAGATACCTACAGCAGGCAGCTAATACTCAGGGAATGCGAGCGTTTCCGCTTTTCGCCAAATATCGTGTTTTCATCGAGCCAGATCGGCACGGTCATGGGATTGGTGAGACAGGGGGCGGGCATAGCCTTCTTCATGGAGGAACTCACGCGTGACCAGGAGTCCATCGTGGTGCGACCCCTGGCCGATCCTCTCCTGCTCGAGGTCGGGCTCGCGTGGAACCCGAAGCGGTATGTCTCGAAGGCGGCTCGGGCCTTTATCGATTCGATCAAGCCTTCCCTCTGAAAATATTCGTGAAGAATCTCAGGATCCCGTCCCATACTCGCCTGAATATGTTGCCTCGAGGGACATCGGTCGAGGCCACGAGGTCGATAGCCGAGACGTCGCGTCCTGCTATGGAATAGACGAGCCTTCCCAGCTTCGTCCCCTTGGCGAGGGGGGCTTTGGCGTAGGAGGCTGCTTCGACGCGTATCTTGACGGAATCGATCTGGGAGCGGGGCGCGGTGACGGCGTTCACCGAGGCGGGAATCAGTTCGACCCTTCGTTGGGTGCCGAACCATGTTCTCGGGGCGGGCAAGGGACCGGGATCGAGGCTGACCGTTGAGAAATTCTCGAAAGCCCAGTCGAGGAGGCGGGTCGTATCCAGGGTGCGCTGGCGGCCGCCGCCCGCGTAGGATGAACCTGTGCCGCCGAGGGTCACGGCGATATAGCGCGTGCCATCGCGCAGGGCAGTGGCGGCCATGTTGAATCCCACTTCGATGATATACCCTGTCTTGAGTCCGTCGGCGCCCTTGTAGCTGTTGATGAGAGGATTTCGGTTGTACTGAATGATCCTGCCGTCGGAGACGAATCCCGGTGCGCTGTGCTCTTCGCGCGGGAATTCCATCGACTTCACGCTGTGCAGCTCGGCGATGGCCTGGGGGTGGAGTTCGAGATATTTTTTGCAGAAAAGGGCGAATTGCCTGGCTGTCACGAGGTTGAATTCCGAAAGCCCTGAAGGCTCGACGAATGTCATTTTGTCGAAGCCCATCTCCTGGACAGCCTTGTTCATGAGGGTGGCGAATTCCTCGTTGGAACCCGAGACCCTCCGCGCGAGGGCATAGGCGGCGTCATTGCCCGACACGACGGCGGCGCCGAGCATGAGATCGCGCAGCGATACTTTCATGCCGGGATGCAGGTACATGATAGAGGATCCATAGGGCACGATGGGAGAGCAGTCCCTGCTGTCGATCTCGATGAGTTCATCGGGGGAGAGCCTGCCCGCGGCGATCTCGTCGTAGACGAGATGGAGGGTCACCAGCTTGGTGAGGCTCGCCGGCGGCAGGGAGATGTCGGGATTCTTGGCGTAGAGAAGGGTCCCCGTCGTCGCGTCGATGATGACGCCCGATCGGGCGTTCACGGTGGGGGCTTCCTTGATGGCGGCCGAGCCGGAGGCTTCGGTTCGGGTCGATTGGGCCTTGATCCCGAGAGGCAGGCTGACGAACATGACAAGAGCTGCCATCAGCCCGAAGGCTTTTATTGTGTGTAGTTTCATTTCGATATTTTCCGCGAGGCTCAGAAATCCGCTTGCCTGGGCGCCCTGGGATAGGGGATCACATCCCTGATGTTGGTCATGCCGGTTACGTACATGATGAGCCTTTCGAACCCGAGACCGAAGCCCGCGTGGGGCGTGGATCCGAAACGCCGCAGGTCCAGATACCACTTGTAGCTGTCCTTGTTGAGCCCACCATCGACGATCCGCTTTTCGAGATGGTCGAGGCGCCATTCGCGCTCCGACCCGCCGATGATCTCGCCGAATTTCGGCACGAGGACATCCATGGCCGCCACGGTCTTGCCGTCGTCATTCAGCTTCATGTAGAACGCCTTGATCTCCTTGGGGTAGTCGGTGACGACGAGGGGTCCGCCTATCACCTTTTCGGTGAGGAACTTCTCATGCTCGCTCTGGAGATCGCAGCCCCAGTAGGGATCGAACTCGAAGCTTCCCTTGTGCTTTTCCAGCTCCTTGACGGCTTCGGTGTAGGTCATTCGCGAGAAGGATCCCTTGGCGACCTTTCCGAGCTCCTCAATGAGGCCAGGCTGTATGCGTGCGTCGAAAAAGGCGAGGTCGTCGGCGCAGTCTTTCAGCGCCGTCCTGACAAGGTGGTGGATGAAATCCCTGGCGAGGGCGATGTCGTCCTCGAGTTCGGCGAAGGCTATCTCGGGCTCTATCATCCAGAACTCGGAGAGGTGGCGCGTCGTGTTGGAGTTCTCGGCCCTGAAAGTCGGCCCGAAGGTATAGACGCGGTTCATCGACTGGCAGTAGGTCTCGACGTTGAGCTGTCCTGATACGGTGAGGAAGGCGGGCTTGCCGAAAAAATCTTTGTCGTAGTCGACGACGCCCCCGGAGGCTATGCGCGCGAGGTCGAGAGTCGTCACCTGGAACATCGCTCCGGCGCCCTCGGCGTCGGCGGCGGTGATCAGGGGCGTATGTACGTAGAAGAAGCCTCTCTCCTGGAAGAATTGGTGAACGGCGAAGGCCATCCTGTTCCTGACACGGGCTACGGCGCCGAAGGTATTCGTCCTCGGCCGCAGGTGGGCTATCTCCCTCAGGAATTCAAGGGAGTGGGCTTTTTTCTGGAGGGGATAGCTGTCGGCCGGGGCTTCGCCTATCACCTTGATCGATGAAGCCTTGACTTCCAGCTTCTGCCCTGTGCCGGGCGATGTTATGAGGCTGCCTTTGACGCTGACGGAGGCGCCTGTCGTCGTTTTATCGAATTCCGGCGCGAGGGCGGGATCGGCCGCTTTTTCCTGGTCGAAGACGCATTGAATATTCGCCATGCAGGAACCATCATTGATCTCGACGAAGACAGCCGATTTGGTCTGTCGCTTTGTCCGCACCCACCCCTTCACGGTGACGGGCTGGCCTTCGTGTTTCGACGATAAAAGTTCCTTGACGGTTGGAATCATGCATATCTCCATTGGGTCGCGCAAATTCCATGCATGATATCCCCATCACGGCATAAAATCTATACGCGGTCTTGGCTTTTTATCGGTGTATGTTGTCGCTTACTTCAGCAATGTGTTACTATAGTACGCAGGTGGACAAAGCCAGGAATCGAGCGAGGATCACGTTGAAATACAGCATTCCCGTAGCCTATGCGCTGTGGGCTATCTCAGGGTTCGGGGCGCTTGGCCTGCATAGGTTCTATCTCGGCAAGGCAGGAACCGGATTCCTGTGGCTTGTCACGGGCGGCTTGGCCGGGTTGGGAAGCATCTACGATCTCTTCACCCTGCCTCGCCAGGTGCAGGACGCGAACATGCGTCATGATGCCCAGATCATGCTCGCACAGGGAGCTGCTTCCATGCAGGGAAACCGCTATGGCAGCGCCGACGGCCTCAGCTACAAGCGCGCCGATTCGCCTGAGAAGACGATACTCAGTGTGGCGCGGAAGAATGGCGGCCAGGTGACGCCCGGCGAAGTCGCCATCGAAGGCGATCTTTCCGTCGAAGACGCCCGCAAGGAACTGGACAAGCTCGCCCGCAGCGGAATGGCTGAAGTGCGGGTGCGTTCGTCGGGCGTCATCGTCTATTACTTTCCCGAATTCGCCGACAAGAACAAATCCGATTTCGTGGATCTGGGCTGAGGCCGTGGCGCGTGGCCGCCTGGAAGCAGGTCTGTCAGGGGCTCGGCCTTACTTTGTGAAAAGCACGAGGTCGCGCAGGCCGCCTGAGATGTGGGGATAGAAAGCATCCGAACTGCTCGATATCCGATTCCAATTGGCGTCGATAGCCTTCGCGGCGTAGGTATAAGCTTCCGTGCAGGTGACGAAGCCATCATGGTTGGTGTCGCCTCCAGTAGCCGCTTCCAGCAGGTAATAGGTGAATACTCCGTTTCCTAGGGCGCTGGTCTCGTAGGATAATTCCGAGTTGCCAGCGGCAGATATGACGATTGGGGCAAGGCTGCCTTTCTCGGCCGCGTTGGCCGCAAGCAAATCACCGAACTGCCCGAGCGCGGCCAGAGCCGAGACGGACAAATTCGTTCCATAGGGAATATAGGATTGGGGAATGACGTCGGAGGACTCGCGCGACGAGACGAAACCCCCTGAATAAC
>JBAQLW010000106.1:0-3933 GCA_049302175.1 Rectinemataceae bacterium | reverse complement strand
GAGCGCCGAACCCACTGGAGGCGTGCAGAGCCCGATCGCCAGATTGATCAGCATGATGATGCCGAAGTGGATAGGCGACAGGCCCAGGGTGGTAACCACGATAGGATAGAGAATCGGCGTCACGATGAGGATGAGGGGCGCCATGTCCATGATCATGCCGAGAAGGAGCAGAAGGACATTGATGAGGAGGAGAAGGAGATACTTGTTGGTCGTTACGGAGAGTATGAGTTCGGTCGCCTTGGCGGGGATGCGCAGGTAGGCCATGAGCCAGCCGAAAGCGCTCGCCGCCGCGATGAGGGCCATGACCATGGAGAGGGTTTTCAGCGAGTTGTAGAGGATGCCCTTCATCGCTTTGAGGGGGATTTCCTTGTAGACGAAGAAGGTGATGAAGAAGGCGTAAACCACGGCGATGGCGGCCGATTCCGTAGCCGTGAAAACTCCGGAGATGACGCCGCCCATGATGATGACCGCCGTCATAAGGCCGAGGAATGCGTCCTTCGATATTTTGAGCGCATCCTTGAAGGAAACCTTGGGTTCCTTGGGGTAGTTGCGCTTTTTGGCGATGATGAAGGAGATGATCATCATGGAAAGTCCGAGGGATATCCCCGGAATGTAGCCCGCGAGGAAAAGCCTGCCTACGGACACGCCTCCCGCCGCCAGCGAGTAGATGATCATATTGTGGCTCGGCGGGATGATGACGCCCTGGGTGGAGCTCGCCACGGTGAGGGCCACGGCAAAGTCCTCGTCGTAGCCTTTCATCTTCATCATGGGGATGATGATCGTGCCAGTGGACGCGACATCGGCGACGGCCGAACCGGAAATTCCGCCGAAAAACATCGAGTCCATGCAGTTGACCATGGCCAGGCCGCCCTGGATCCTTCCCACGAAGACGTTTGCGAGTTCGATGAGTTTCCGCGCGATGCCGCCCTGGCTCATCATCTCGCCCGCCAATATGAAGAATGGTATGGCGAGGAGGGAAAAAGATCTGACGCCCTGCACCATCTGCTGGACGATGGCCATCAGGGGGATTTTCAGGTAGATGGCCGTCACGAGGGAGACGGAGGCGAGGGAATAGGTGATGGGAACGCGAAGGATCATCAGAAGGACGAAACCTCCGAGTAAAAGCGCGGAGGCGACAGCGGGGTCACTCATGGCGGCCTCCGAAGATATCTTTCAGCTTCCCCTTACCGGAAAGGTAGTCGTCGAGGGCTTTGTCGTAGGTATCCCATTTGAGGATATGGAGCAGGGCTTCAAGCACGATGGTGATCCCCGCGAAAGGAACGACCAGATAGAGAATTCCGGCAGGCCACCTCGTCGCGGGCATTATGGAGGTCATCGTAAACTGTACGAGGATTCTTCCATAGATGATCATGATGAGGCCGACGAAGATGACGACGATTTCCATGAGCGTATCGAGAGCTATATTGAGCCAATTCGACATCTTTTCTCGCGGCATGAGGTTGATAGTGATATTGAGTTTCTGCTTTACCCCAAGACCCATCGAGATGAAGATGAACCACACGCAGAGCGTAAGGGCGACTTCCTCCGACCACAGAATCCCACTGTTGAACACATAGCGCAAAAAGACGTTGGCGAAAACGATAACGACCATCGCCACGATCATGATTTTTGCCAGCTCGACCAAAAAAATATGAATGAGGTTGATGCCTCTCAGGAGCAGATCTTTCATTTGGTTTATCCTGTTGCCGGCCAAGCGCGGCAGCGATGAGAAGGCGGTCCGGCGAAAGACCCAATGGCCTTAGACCGGACCGCTGTCAGAATGAGGAACCGATATTACTTTACAGCCTGGATCTGCTTGACGAAGTCCTGGATTTCCTTGGACTGCTTCGCGTAGAGCGGAGCCATGAGAGCTACCCAGGGCGCCTTGTCGGTGACGGTGGAGATCTGCGATCCGCCGGCCTTTACCTTATCGATGGAAATCTGCTCGTACTTGGCCCACTCGGAGCGCTGGAAATTGACGGCGTCGGCTGCGGCCTGTCTGATCAGATCCTGGTCGGCCTTGGAAAGCCTGCCGAGGGAGATCTTGGAGCCGATGATGATTTCAGGAACCCTTGTGTGCTCGTCGAGCGTGAAGTATTTCGCAACTTCATAGTGACTGGTCGAGAAATAGGAGGCCCAGTTGTTCTCCGCGCCGTCGACGACGCCGGTCTGGAGGGCTGAGTAGACTTCGCCGTACGCCATGGGGGTAGGCACGGCGCCGAAGGCGGAGACGAGACCCATCATGAGCTCGCTCTCCTGGACGCGGATCTTGAGGCCCTTGAGGTCGGCAGGCGTCTTGACCGGGCGTTTGGAGTTGTAGAAATTCCGCGATCCGCCCTCGAACCAGCCGAGGCCGATGAAGCCAAAGGGTTCGAGGCTGGCGAGGAGGTCCTTGCCGATATCGCCGTTGAGAACATTCCACATGTGGGCTTCATCCCTGTACAGGTAGGGCATCTGGAAGGCGTTGAGCTTGGGAACGAAGGCGGCGACCGGGCTCACCGAAACGCGGGTGATATCGATGGCGCCGAACTGGACCTGCTCTATGACAGCCTTTTCCTGGCCAAGCTGGCTTCCGGGATAGACTTCGATGACGATTCTCCCATTGGAGCGCTCCTTCACGAGACGGGCGAACTCTTCATCGCCCAATTCAGTCGGATAGCCCTTGGGATGGGTTTCTGCCAGTCGGAGTACAATCGTTTTCTGAGCGAAAACCTGAACCGGCATCAGGACAGCGAGAACGAGCATGAGTCCAATGACGAACTTTGCTTTTTTCATGGCGTTGCCTCCAAATAAACTATGGTTATCGAATAACCTGTATTAATTTTCACTCCATTTCGGCGAACATGGTTATGTAAAGTTTTGACTATTTTTTGTACTTTTTTGCGGCCTCTTGAATAAACTGTTTCGGGTTCTGGCCCTCAAGCTTCTTGAAAACGCGCGTGAAATATGCCTGATCCGAAAAGCCGACAAGATAGCTCGCTTCTTTTATGCTTCCCCCGCCAGCCATCAGTTCCTTGGCCCTGTTGACGCGCACGCGACCCAAAAGCTCGCTGAAGCCGATGCCCAGTTCCCTCGAAATGACATGGGAAAGGTGGAAGGGGTTTACGCCCAGCGCATCGGCGGCCGAGACCAGGGATAGCTCTTTGGAGTAGCCGCTTTTGATGTAGTCGAGCGCTTTCATGCCCAGGCTCCGCGGACTCGCGTCCGCCGCCCTCATATGCAGCAGGTCGCCCTCCCCTTTCCTGGGTATGGGCGCGAGCCTCACGGCGGGACAGTCGGCGGACGCGAGCCTGGCGCCCTCAAGCGCTCGCGAAAAAAGAATGCCGGCATCTTCCCTTGAGGGGCCAGCCAGGCCGCAGAGAAGGATGCAAGGAGCGCTGTCCCAGAGCTTTCTGCCCGCTTCCTCGACGATGGGCCATAGAGGATCTCTCCGCAGGTTCTTCTGGAAGCCTCCGGAAGCCGAATCGGGTCTTTCCGTTTCCGCGGCTCCGGTCCGCGTGTCCCCTGAAGGGGCTGCCCCTGGCTCCAGGCCATAGAGCAAAATGAAGCCATACTCTTCATCGGAGGCGGCAATGATTTTTCGGCAATTCCCGACCGCGATCTTTCTCGCCGCCGCCACGGCAATATCGGCGTATACTCTCTCCATCGATGCCGCGGCCATCCCCGGTGTGGCGTGTACCCTGAAGGTGATCACGGACCGTGACAAGTCCGCCAGGGAAGCGAGATTTTCGTACTCCCTCGCTGATGCCGCATCGAGATAGCCCGCCTTCATCTGGGCGGCCAGGCTGTCTTCCAGCTTTCTGGCTGCTTCGAAAATGGCAGTGATGGATTCTTCCTTCTTCCGGGACAGCGAGTCCGGCTCCCTGTTCGCTTCCAGAGAACGCTTCAGCGCCGACAGAACCTCATCGGCGGAGGCGGGCTTGAGAAGATACT
>JBAQLW010000105.1:0-5183 GCA_049302175.1 Rectinemataceae bacterium | reverse complement strand
TGCCAAGGCCGCGCTGGAGCGGGCGTAGAACTGCACGGAGGTAGAGCGCGGTAAAGGTCCCGCATCGGTATAGAAAGCCTCGAACTGCGCATGCGAGATGAAAGCTTCGGCGCTGGCCATCTCGGTGAAGGCGTAGTCGGGACCACCCAGCTCATCGAGGAGGGTTCTGAAAGCGCGGTTCGTTATGCCCACCATGGGCGCGAGGAGAAGGGCTTTCTTGGGAAATGGAACCATTCGAAAGATACTACAGGGCAGGAAGATAAAACTCAATGCGTATCCTCGCATGGCTTCGCGTATCCTCGCATGGCTTCGCGTATCCTCGCGTATCCTCGAATAGCTGCGCGGGACTCCATGTATCTTCGTGATGAGTTGACTTAATGGCGGCGTTGGGATATAAATTCCGAGCGCATTTCCCCGATTCGGATCCTGTACCCGGGGGTACGTGTGTCGCAAACAGGGTCCAATTTCCCATACTGTTCAGGAGGAATCCGTGAGCGTGAAGATAAGGCTCAAGAAATTCGGCGCGAAAGCGCGTCCTTACTACCGCATGGTCATCATGGACTCGAGATCGCCCCGCGACTCGAGGACGATCGATGAAATCGGTCTGTATCACCCCATCGAAGCAGAAGACAAACAGATCAGGATCGATGAGGCAAAGGCCAGGTTCTGGCTTTCCCGCGGCGCTCAGCCTTCCGACACCGTTCGTTCCCTGCTCAACAAGAAGAATATACAGGTCAAATAGGCCCTCAGGGCCGAATCGTCGGCCTTCGCGCTGACCTGTGGCTTTCATCAAGGAGAATTACGTGGAACGCGATCTGGTTGAATATATAGTCAAATCCCTTGTCGATGAGCCCGATGCCGTGGAAATCAAGGTTATCGAAGGCGAAAAATCAACGATCCTGGAGCTTAAGGTGGCCGACATCGACATCGGCAAGGTGATCGGCAAAAACGGAAGAATAGCAAAGGCAATAAGAACCATCCTTTCGGCCTGCTCCTCCGCCCAATCCAAGCGCGTGATCCTGGAGATCCTGGACTGATCTCTTCCGATGAATAAAGCCCCCGAACCCGAAATTCTCGCCGTCGCCAAGTTGGGCGCCCCCCGGGGTGTCGACGGTTCGTTGAAGCTGCACAGCTATTCGGGCGAGTATGCCCATCTGAAAAAACTCACGACAGCCCTCCTCGCGCCCGCGGATAACCATGCGCACACCAAAGTGATGCGCATAAAATCCGCGCAGGTCGGGGAATGGGGCATGAGCATGGTTTTCGAGGGCTATGAGACGCCCGAAAAAGCGAAAGCGCTCACAGGCCTGGAAATTCTCCTGCCGCGCGATCTCGTCAGCCCGCTGAAGAGCAATGAGTATTACATCCACGATCTCGTCGGCATGAAGCTCCTCCTTGACGGCAGGACAGCGGGCGAATTGGTCGGTGTCCTCGACGGCGGCGCCGATCCCCTTTTGGAGATAAAGCCCGCCGCCGGGGGCGCCAATGTCCTTGTTCCATTCCGGAGCGAGTTCATCGGCACGGTGGACTGTGAAGCGAAAAGCATCGAACTCCTTGCCGGATGGCTTCTCGAATGAAGTATACCATTCTGACCCTGTTCCCCGAGATCGTGAGGGCGTATTTCGAGGCATCGATCATGAAGCGGGCTGTGACAGCCGGCCTCATCGATTACTCACTCGTCAATATCAGGGATTACGCGACCGACAAGCACCGCAAGTGCGACGACGAGGTCTTCGGCGGCGGCGCGGGTATGCTGATGAAGCCGGAACCTCTCGACAGGGCACTTGAGGCGGCAGGCTCTCCGGGCGTCAGAACGGTGTTCGTCACGCCTTCGGGCAGGCTCTTCAACCAGGCTATGGCCCAGGAGCTGTCCAAGGAAGAGAACCTGGTGATACTCTGCGGCCGTTACGAAGGCGTCGATCAGCGTATCATAGATACCAGGATCACGGATGAGATTTCAATTGGTGACTATGTGCTCTCGAGCGGGGAGATCGCCGCGATGGTCCTCGTGGATGCAGTCTACAGGCTTCGCCCCGGCGTGATTTCAGGCGAATCGCTGGAGGAAGAGAGCTTCTCGAAGGGGCTTCTCGAGTATCCCCAGTATACACGCCCGGCCATTTATGATATGTTGCAAGTCCCCGACGTTGTCGTTTCGGGGAACCATGCACAAATCGCACGGTGGAGGCTCAAGGCGAGCATCGCTAAGACGCTGGCCTACCGCCCCGAGCTTTTGTCAGAGGACAAACTGCCTGAAGACGTGGGCAGATTATTGCGTGAAGTAATCGATGAAGGGGGTTGGCATGAACCTGGTACAGTCCATTCAGGCCGAACAGATCAAGAGTGAGCTCCCCGCGTTCAATGTGGGTGACACCGTTCGCGTGAGTTTCAAGATCGTCGAAGGCAAAACCGAGCGCGTGCAGGCATACGAAGGCCTTGTCATCGCGATCAAGAACGGAGGCGTGGCCAAGACCTTCACCGTGAGGAAAAATTCCTACGGCGTGGGCGTCGAGCGCGTTTTCCCGCTCAATTCACCGCGTGTCGAGAACGTCGAAGTTCTTCGCCGCGGCAAGGTCAGAAGGGCCAAGCTTTACTATATCCGCACCAAGGTCGGCAAGAAGGCCAAGGTCAAGGAACTCATACTTTCCAAGAAGGAAGACGTGTCAGCCGCGAAAGTCTGAGCAGGCTTCGAAGCGGAGTCTTATACCTTCATTTCACAGAAAGCCCGGAGCAGTCCGGGCTTTTTTCTTGCAACTTCCTGATTTGAATCATCGGGTACTGGCCTGCGCGTTTGCCTTGTATGGACGATGCCGATTCAACCTCAGCTTTCGGAAGGGAAGGCGAGGAACTCGCCGGGGCTATCCTCGAAAATGAAGGGTGGACCATTCTCGCGCGCAACTTCAGGGCGGGCAGGGGAGAGATCGATCTCATCGCCCTGAAGGAAGACCTTCTTGCTTTCGTGGAAGTGAAATGCTGGAGCAGGAATGGTCTTAGGGACCTCGAGGACTCCATCGACAAGGGGAAAATCAGGAGAATCATCGAAACATCTAAAATTTTCCTCTCAAAGTATCGACAATATAGTGGGAAGAAAATCCGGTATGATGTTTTCCTTCTTTCTCCCGCCAGACAGCCCAAACGTTACGAAGGAGCGTTCGACGAGACGGTATGAAGAAAAAGTATAGCTTCGAAAGGGATCCGCTGTCGTGGGCTGGCTCCAATCCAGGAACCAGACATGCCACCGACAGCCTGCACGCAGGCTCCACTCGTCAGGACATTTACAAGCTTCACGAGATGCGCCATAAATTGAATGACGATACCTATGTGGATGGGGCGGTCAACCGGATTGCCAACTTCCTGACAAGCACACTTAAAAAGAAGGAAAATGATGAATAATAGTGGCAAGAACCTGGGACAGCCCGGCGAGGGTGGACGAAAGCTCCCCAAGCGCCCGAGCGCTCCCCGGCATGGCAATCACCCCAAGGGTGGCCAGGCTCAGGCGAACCGCGGGCAGGGGCAGCCCGGTCGCGGCCAGCGCGATACTTCCACCCTCGGCGTACGCAAAGAAGAGCCGCGCAAGCCCGCGCCCGTCAATGATTGCGCGATCTGTTCCAAACCAATATTCGACTTGTCGGGCGCCGTAGCCGACAAGGAATCGGGCGAGCCCGTCCACTTCGAGTGCGCCCTCGAAAGGGTGACTGCCGCCGAGACCCTCGAGCCAGGGGAAAAAGTCGTCTACCTCGGGGCGGGCAATTTCGGGGTTGTCGGATTCAAGAACGGCAACGATGGTGCTTTTGTCGTGAAGAGGCGCATACGCTGGGAAAAGGAAGGGGAAAAGCAAGCCTGGAGAAAGGAAATTTCCTCGTTCATCACCAAGATTTGAGATGAGCAGAGCCTTTGTCGACGAAGATGCCGGTTCGGACGAAACCGACGGAATGCACGATATTCCCCTCCCGCTGCCTCCAGGAGCAAGAAACTACATGACGCCCGAAGGGGCGATGCGCATGGCCGACGAACTGCGCAATCTCGTCGATGCTGAAAGGCCTCAGGCTGCCGGCGCCCTCGCCGCGGCCGATCCGGCTGCCAAATCCGAATATCTTCGCAAAGTATCAGAAATCGACAGACGTATCTCCTATCTCAGCCGGATGAAGTCCATACTCTCCGTGGTAGATCCTCCTTCCAGCGCGGAGCGGGTCGTATTCGGGCTTGTCGTTCGCGTGCGCGAAGAGGGCGGGGCAGAAGGCACCGAAGGCATCGATGGCGCCCCGCGCGATATCGAGTACCGCATAGTCGGCGTCGACGAGAGTGATCCCGAAAAAGGGTATGTCAGCTGGGCAAGCCCCGTGGCCAAAGCCCTGATTGGAAAAAAAGTTGGGGATGTTGTGATGGCTCACTTGCCCATGGAAGAACATCGTTTACATATTCTCGAAATCAAGTATGCCGAGCTAAAAAGAAATCCAAGCAATAATCGCTAATCGGTCTTGATTCTTTGATGGAGTCGATTTTCCGACTCTATGAGTCCCACTCTCCTGGATCTTGGTGCAGGAGGGGGCATGTTCCATTTTTAAAATTTATCAATCCCAAAGACCAGTCAACCTTACTAAATCATGACCATTCATCCGACAGCCGATCTGCTTGCTCGAGGACAAGGCCGACCGCTGCTTCTTGTTTATCAGGAGGGTATTTATACCTTCTCAGCGTTATGCAGACCAAATTCCTCAGGCGTACGCATAGGTATTCGCGGGCTCGGTGCCGAAGTTAAAGTCCATTCCACGGATAGCCATGTTCATGGAGGCTAGGCGCCAGGTGGTGGGATTGGACTCCTGGCCGTAAATCGAGATCTGGCCGATCTTGCCACCGTGCTCCTTTATAAAGCGCTCCGACTGGACGAAGAAGCCGCCGGAGCCGCAACAGGGGTCATATACCCGCCCCTTGTACGGCTCGAGCATTTCTACAATGAGGGTGACGATAAACTCGGGGGGTGTAGTACTGGCCACCCTTCTTCCCTTCTGCCATGGCGAACTGTCCGAGGAAGTACTCGTAGACGTGGCCGAGTATGTCCTTTGGCATTGAGGCTTTCGTGCTCGAAAGGGATGTTTGAGAACTGGTCGATGAAGCTTGGCAGAGCCGAATCGATGCGTTTCTGTGCGAAGTCCTTCTCGAGGATACCTTTGAGACGTGGATTCTCT
>JBAQLW010000104.1:0-2699 GCA_049302175.1 Rectinemataceae bacterium | reverse complement strand
CTCGGGCCTCGTCCTCGCCGAAGACGGGAAAAAGATGTCGAAGTCGCTGCGCAACTACACCGACCCCATGGAGGTCGTGAACAAGTTCGGCGCCGATGCCCTGAGGCTCTTCCTCATGAACAGCGCCGTCACCCGCGCCGAGGATCTCAGATACTCGGATGAAGGCGTCAGGGACGTGCTCAAGAGCATCATCATCCCCCTGTGGAACGCCTACGGGTTCTTCGTCACCTACGCCAATATCGACGGAATGACGGCCGGCGAACCTAACCCTTCGGCGGTGACCAACGTGCTAGACAAATGGATACTCTCCGTATGCGAAAGAATGGTGGAGCGCGTCACCGCCGGGATGGAAGTATACGAACTGCAGCCAGCCATCGAGCCCATCCTCGACTTCATCGATAGCCTCAACAACTGGTATATCCGCCGCTCAAGGCGCCGGTTCTGGAAGTCGGAGAACGACGCGGACAAAGCCCAGGCCTACGACACCCTCAATAGGGTGCTTAAGCGACTCGTCCTCGTGGCCGCACCCTTCATGCCCTTTATCACTGAATCCATTTACCAGAATCTGAAGTCTCCGACCGATCCCGAATCCATCCATCTCTGCTCCTGGCCCGAATACGACGAGCGCTTCAGAAATACCGACCTTGAGCGCGACATGGACTCCGTGCGCCATGCCGTCTCGATGGGCCACGCCCTGCGCGTCGTCAACGACCTGAAGACACGCCAGCCCCTGTCTTCAGTCCAGCTTGTCACCAAGGTCGCCGAAGAGAGAGCCGTTCTCGCCGCCATGGAGGACATCCTGCGCGAGGAACTCAACGTCAAGAATGTCGTCTTCAGGTACAACGAGGAGGAAATGGTCGAGTACTCAGCCAAGGCTAATTTCCGCGTCCTCGGCAAGGAACTAGGCAAGGATATGAAGGTTGCCGCCGCGGCGATCGAAAAGCTCTCTCCCGCGCAGATCGCAAGTCTCCTGGCCGGCCAGCGGGTCGAAATCGCCATACCGGGCAGGACTTTCGCCCTGAGCCAGGAATCGGTCGAAGTGCGCCGAAGCGAGAAGGCCGGCCTCAAGGTGCTCAACGAGGGCACCCTTACCGTCGCCCTCGACACCACGGTGACGCCCGCTCTCCTCCGCGAAGGCTATGTCAGGGACCTGATCCGCGGTCTTCAGAATCTCCGCAAGGAATCGGGCTTCGAAGTCACCGATCGCATAGCGGTTCTGTTGAACGGCGATGCGGAGCTGCGGGAAGCTTGCGAGGAGTTCCGCGCCCTTATCGCCGGTGAGACGCTGGCGGAGAGCATCGAGTGGACGAATTCCCCGGCGGCGGAGGCTGTAACGATCGATGCAGGCGAAAAGATCTGCAGGGCGGTTATCACCAGGACTTGAGGAGACCCTCGAGTTCTCTCCACGGGATCACGAAGGTGAAATCCCCTTCCGAATAAGGAGCCAGCTGGTAGCGATCGTAGTGGAATCCCACCCCGCTTTCGCAGAGAAAGATATTCGGGGAAGGCTCGATCTCGTCCTTGAAAAAGCCATACGCTCTCAGCCCGGAGCCTGGAACCGGATCTTTCCGCTTCTCCGTTCCGGCAAGAAGGCGCATGGCTTCCGAGGTCAGCATCGGGGCGACCTTTTCCTCCCAACCCGCCTTGAAGATATCCCCTGGCTTGAGGATCCTGCCCGTTCCGGTGTCGATCATCGTTACGAGGAGGCTCGTGTTGCCATGGGCTCCTCCATTGAAAACATATCGCTCCGCAGCGATAGAGCAGACCGATGCCATGACGGAAACGAGGGATTGTCGTTCGATGAACTCGATCGGCCAGCGGCTCACCGGGACAAGGGATATTCGCCTCTTGCGGAATGCCTCCCAATGGTTCCTCACATACGCGAGGGGCGTCAGCCCCCTGCGCAGGGTGAGGTTCATCAGAGCCTCATCAGATCCGGCTCGTCCGCTGATCGCGGCCGCATGGAAGCTGGATTCGCTGGCGCTCCCTTCACCTCTGCTCGCAGAGAGAGGCCGGAAGAGCTCCCGCAAGGGCGATAGGGCATGCGCATCGGCATCCAGTCTTCCAGAGAAGATTTCGAGCCCCAATCCGAGACCTGCCTGGCGGATCATGCCGAAGCTCCCTTCGAGTCCTTTTCCACCGGAGAAATGCAGCTCCAGTCTGGGCGAGCCCCGAATCCTCGACAGAATCATGAGGGGAGAGGTTCCGGCCGAGTTCACGAAAGCCCTGATCTGGCGCCCCGCTTCGCTTCCATTGAAGAATCCGTACAGACCCTTCTCAGGCCATTCCAAAAAGCCCCATACGTCTCTGCCTGACTGGTGGAGGCTGAGGAATATCCCCGCCTGAGGCGATACATAGCCTGTCACCTTGCCCGGCCTCTTCGAAAGACCGGAGCCTGGATCGATCCTGCCTCCAATAAAGAAACAGGAGAACAGAAGGATACCGAGAAGAGCCACCGCAGCGAAAATCCTTCCCCTTTTATGCGTAAAATGCTGTGCCAACGCTGTCCGCTCCAGATTTTCGTGATATAATTGCTTTTGGATAAATACCGGTGGACGATGGTCGCTTTACGGTTTATCATGGAATCAGAATAATAATATAGCAGGAGGATCCCTATGTATAAAGGCAAGAAACCTCTTGTCGTGGTGATGGCGATACTGTTGATGGTATTCGCCTCTTGCGCGACAAAGAAACCGATC
>JBAQLW010000103.1:0-8570 GCA_049302175.1 Rectinemataceae bacterium | reverse complement strand
GAACATCGAGAGGCCGACGGGGAGCCCGTGGATGAAGCCTGAGGGCAGGGTGAGATGGGGATAGCCCGCCGCCGCGGGAAGGGAAGTGCAGCCTCCTCCCATGTAGTGGTCACCAAGGATATGATCGGTTTTCCATGCGGGGCTTCCCGAAGGAGCGAGGATGGCGTCCAGCCTGTCGCGCGCCAGCGCCGCGTCTATGCCACGCTCCCTGGAGGCCGAGGCGCACAAGGCTCTGGCCTTGAGGTAGGCTTCATCGTCGAGTCCGCCCTTGGTCGCCGCCATTTCGAACAGTTCCTGACCGAACCAGGGCATCACGTCCGCGGCATGCGACCTGTTGAAGGCGATGAGATCGTCGAGATCGCGCATCGCGGCCGGGCCTGCGTTCCTGCAGCGGCGTTCCAAATATCCCGCGATCCCATGTTTGAATTCGTACAGCATCACCTCGAGCTCAGCCTCGTCGAAGCCCGCTTCCGTCTCGAGCTTCATCTCCACGGTTTCCGCGCCGAGATCGCGCAGGGCCCGCAGCGCTTCCTCGAATACTCTGTCTACATCAGGAAGTACTCCGCAGAAGTTGCGCGCGACGCCGAGGCGTATGCCGCGCAGATCGCGCGGCTCGGCGCCCGCCGGAGGGAGAATGCCGGGCATTGTCCCTGGTTCCGCCATCGCGGCAAGGAGGAGGGCCGCGTCGCGCACGGTCCTGGCCATGGGGCCGGCCGTATCCTGGCTGAAGGATAGGGGAACGATGCCTTGGGCGCTCACCGCGCCGACCGTTGGTTTTATGCCGACGATGCCGTTCACCGACGATGGTGAAATTATGGAACCGTCGGTTTCCGTGCCCACGGCCGCCGCGCATAGGTTGGCGGACACGGCCACGGCCGAGCCCGAGCTGGAGCCCGAGGGATTGCGGTCGAGGGCATAGGGATTTTTCGTCTGGCCGCCCTCGCTGCTCCAGCCTGAAGAGGAATGTGTGGAGCGGAAATTTGCCCACTCGCTCAGGTTGGTCTTGCCGAGGATGACGGCTCCGGCTTCTCGCAGGCGGGCGACGAGAGGGGCGTCGTCCGGGGCAAGCCGGCCCTTGAGGGCCAGGGATCCTGCTGTCGTGGGCATGGAATCGCCCGTGTCGATATTGCCCTTGAGAAGGATGGGAATGCCATGGAGGGGGCCGCGGACGGCGCCGCGCCGTCTTTCCTCGTCCAGCCGCCCGGCGATGGCGAGCGCTTGGTCGTTCATGTGGAGGATAGAGTTGAGGCGAGGGCGGTGGTCTGCGTCGGTATCGGGGTCGCGGTCTGCGTCGATCCTGTGAATCCTGTCAAAATAATATTCCACCAGCTCAGCAGAACTGAGCGCTCCCTCTTCCATAAGCCGCGCGAAATCGCCGATCGTGAATTCGTCGTAGTTCCCGGAATAGTCGCTGTGCATGGCTGCGCTCATTTATAGAAGAAGGAAGCCAGAAGAGGCGTTGTGACCATCACGAGAATCATCCTGAAAAGATGGAACATCATGGATATGGGGGTTTCGGCGCCCGACTCGCTCATCGTGAGCGCCATGCCGGACAGGCCGCCGGGAGCGGTGGCGAAGATGGCCGTCCTAATGTCGAAGTGGAATACCTTGTTGAGTATGATCGCAAGGCCGAGGCAGAAGGCGCTGAGCACGACGATGTAGCTGAGGGCGATGGGCACTACTTCGGGGTGCTGTTTAATGACCTCCACATTGGAGTTCGACACGAGGACATAGGCTACCAGGATCTGGGAGACGACGGAGAGGGCGCTGCCCATCGGTACGTTCGAGGAGACGATGCCTTTGACGATGAGACCGGCGATCATGCCGCCTATGAGGTAGCCAGAAGGAAGATTGAGCCTGCCTCCGAGCCACGCGCCCGCCAGAATTGCGGCAACGATGAATATGCCCTTGTCCTTCATGATGTGGACCTCCTTTCGCGAAATATATACTCTCTGAATCCCTAGATGAGGGACTTGCATCAGCCCCGGTTTTGCGAGGATATCATATTTTCACGTGGTTTTTTGCGGCTGTAAAGCAAAGAACTGTTGGAATGGTTCTGTGTATATGTAGCGGCTTGAAACTTGCGGACAAATAGTGTACCTATCCCGGAGGAACCTCATCACGGCCTTATGCCGCTGATTCTGGATTCGGGCTTCCCAGGAGTATCCCCCATGATGACCTTCGCCATTGTGCTGTTCGCCATCACCTATGCAGCTCTTCTGTTTTTTTCGAAATACCGCGCCTACATAGCCCTCGCCTCGGCCGCCGTCTTCGTCATAAGCGGGATTCTGCCCGTCAGCGAGGTATTTGGTGCCGTGGACTGGAATGTCATCATGATGATCACAGGGACGATGGGCGTCGTCTCGCTCTTCATCAATTCCAGGATGCCCTCACTCTTGGCAGACTTCATCATCGACAAAATGCCGAACGTCAAATGGGCGGTCATCGCCCTCGCGCTTTTCGCGGGCATCATATCCGCCTTTGTCGACAACGTGGCCACAGTGCTCATGGTCGCCCCCGTGGCGGTGACGATCTGCCGGAAACTCAAGATTTCACCGGTCAATGCCATCATAGCGATCGCCATTTCCTCCAACCTCCAGGGAGCCGCCACCCTCGTGGGCGACACGACATCCATCCTTCTCGGCGGATATACAGGCATGAATTTCCTGGACTTCTTCGTCTACCGGGGCAAGCCCGGCCTGTTCTGGGTCGTGCAGGTCGGGGCTCTTGTCTCCACCGTCGTTCTCCTCGTCCTCTTTCGCAAGGATAAAGCCCTTGTCGACACCGATGACCGCACGGTGGTGGAAGACTATGTGCCGACGGCTCTCCTGCTCGGCACGATTCTCCTTCTCATTGGAGCTTCCCTCATGCCCAAGGAGTGGATGCCGGCCTTCGTCGTGAAGCACGTCAACGGCCTTATCTGCCTCGGACTCATGCTCGTCGGCTTCATCTACAATATCTTCAAGGAGAAAAGCGCGAGAATCGTCGTCGAGATCGTCAAGGAAATCGACTATTTCACCCTCCTCCTCCTCGCCGGCCTCTTCGTTGTCATCGCCGGCATAACCGAAGCGGGCGTGGTGGACGCCATCAGCAGGATCTTCGTCAGAGTGAGCGGGAACAATGTCTTCCTCATCTATACGCTGATCGTGTGGGTATCGGTCCTCCTCTCGGCCTTCATCGACAACATCCCCTACGTGGCCACCATGCTGCCCGTGGCGGGCGGCATAGCGGCCCAGCTTGGCATCGATCCGACGCTGATCTATTTCGGGTTGCTGGTGGGAGCGACGCTGGGCGGGAACATGACGCCGATCGGGGCTTCGGCCAACATCGCTGGCTTGGGAATACTGAGGAAGGAAGGCTACGAGGTAAAGCCGAAGCAATTCATGAAGATAAGCGTGCCTTTCACCTTGGCCGCCGTCACTTCGGGATATCTCCTCGTCTGGCTCATCTGGGCTTAAGGAGAAGGCGAGGCGGGATGGCCCAGGCTCTCCTTCCTCATTTTTCCCAGGATTTCCGCGACAAAGGATTCGACATCCTTTTCGTCCCGGGCGATGCGCAGGTTTCTCCCTTCGGCTCGGAGCCGCTCGACGCAGGCCGAGATCTTCACAATCTGCTTCCTGTTCCAGGCGAGAAGATCGATCAGGCTCCTGAGGTTTTCGATTTTATTCTCGCGATCCTTTCCAAGCTTCCTGCGGATGAATCGCATAATGATCCTCCTGCGCAACTCCAGAAGCCCGACATCCAGGTACAGGATAACATCGGCTTCGTCGATTCCCCTCCGCGGCCATTCCACGTAGGCACCTTCGATGATCCAGGATTCACGCCCTAGCGCCGAATCGAGGAGGGCGTCCCTTTCCGGAGCCGGTCTTTTCACGCCGTAGTTTTTCCCGTTGTTCACCCAGAACAGGTCGTCCAGGTTGGTCATCTCCATCCCCAGGCTGAGCGCGATGCGTTTCGCCAGCGTCGTCTTGCCCGAACCCGCAGCACCGATTATGAAGAGCTTCACCTGCGTTCCCGCCTTTTGCGGGGCGCCATCGAGAGCAGGTCGCCCGCGATCTCCATTCCCAGCATGAAGGTGAAAGGACCCATCACCCCCGGGCTCCAGAAGGGGAACCGCGGGATCGAAAAGCCGCCATACGCGAAAGCGCCCGAAATCCGGGAAGTCCCATCGCTTAGATCGAATTCGACGCCTTCGTCGATGCCGCCTGAATGCTTAAAGTGCCAACCTTCGAAGTAATCGCGTTTTTTCCTTCCTCCCCGGAATGAAGCGGGCGACCAAAGATTCCTCATCGACAATGCTCCTTTGACTCCGCCGGGAGAAAAAATGTGCGGTATTGGACTTGAAACAAAGATAATCTATCGCCTTCACGGGTTCAATGGCATTGGCGTCTGCCGGGTTCCCGAACGGAAACGCGGTAAAGCCTATGCGCGTCTTTACTAAAATTTAATGCGCTGCTAACCGCGTTAAAAAATTGCTTCTGTACACTAGGCTCGTCGTCAGCGCGCCGCGTTGATGAAACAAAACCCAATTGGAGGAAAGAATGAAGAAAATCGCGTCACTCCTGCTCGCCCTGGCCCTTGTTGCGGGTAGCGTATCCGCCCAGGTTCCGGGGGCGATGGTCACCTTCGGACTCATAAGCGACACCCATGTCTGCGACAAGTCCGACCAGTCCACCGCCATTGCGTTGAATGCCTCTCCCCGTTACTTCACCGGAGGGCTCGCCAAGATCGAAGCTTTCTCGGCGGCGATGAATGCGGCCGGCGCCGATTTCGTGGCCGAGCTCGGCGACTTCACCGACAACCCCGCAACGCCTGGCTTGACTTCAGTCCAGCGCCGAGAGACCGCCATGAATTTCATGCGCGCGGCCGAGGCCAAGTTCAGCCTCTTCAAAGGTCCCCGTTACCACGTGTTCGGCAATCATGACACCGACCAAGCCTCCAAGGCGGATTTTCTGTCCATCGCGAAAAACACCGACATCGCGCCTGGCGCAAGCTACTACAGCTTTGACAAAGGCGGCGTACACTTCATTGTCCTCGATTCCAGCTTCAAGACGGACGGCGCTTCCTACTCCGGCATACCCGGCGAACCCGGAGCCGGATACACATGGGACGACGCCAACGTCTCCGCCAGTGAATTGAAGTGGCTGGCCATGGACCTTGAGGCCGCCAAAGTTCCTGTAGTGATCCTCTCCCACCAACAGCTCAACAATCAGGAACTCATCGACTCCGCCTACGATCCCAAGCACACAGTGCGCAACGCTTCCGTTGTTCGCGGCATTCTCGAGACCAGCGGCAAGGTTCTCGCCGTCTTCGGCGGTCACTACCACGACGGCGGTTTCCAGGAGATCAACGGCATCAAATACATCGTCCTCCAGGCGAACACCGCCTATGGCAACGATGCTTCCTACCACAACCAGTATTCCACCGTTAAAATCTTCGCCGAAGGGAACAAGTATACCCTCGCCCTGAACGGTAACGGCATTCAACGAAGCTACGCCTTCTCTAAAATCCTGTACTAATCCAATCAGCATTCGACAGGGGGCGCCGGGTAAATCCCGGCGCCCCTTATTTTTCCCGTCCAGGAGTCGCGGCTCCATCGCGTTTCTTCCAAACAGTATATCTTGTAAAAGGGGTATGACAAAAAGTCGAAATGTGTTAGATTGTCGCAATCAGAGAGTTGTCGCCGAACTGTCTTTTGACCAGCGGCTTGTCTAGGGTATAGAGGAGAAATTCTATGGTAGTCAAAAAGATGCGAAGTCTTGTCATAGGCGATCTTGTGGCAAGAATACCGATAATCCAAGGCGGAATGGGCGTGGGGATCTCCCTCTCCGGGCTGGCTTCCGCCGTAGCCAATGCCGGCGGCGTCGGCGTCCTGGCGGCGGCAGGCATCGGCCTCCTGGAGCCCGATGGCTTCAGGGACTTCCTGGGCGCGAACATCAGGGCTTTGCGGCGCGAAATCAGAAATGCCCGAGCGCATACCAAGGGAATTCTCGGCGTCAACATAATGGTGGCGCTGAGCAATTTCGTCGACCTGGTCAGAACGGCGATCGACGAGAAAATCGACATAATCTTTTCCGGCGCCGGCCTTCCGGTCAATCTACCCGAGTATCTGAAGGAAGGAAGCCGGACCAAGCTTGTGCCCATCGTATCGTCGGGACGGGCCGCGACCCTCCTGGCCAAACGCTGGCTGGACAAGTACAACTACCTGCCCGACGCCTTCGTCGTGGAAGGACCCATGGCTGGCGGCCATCTCGGATTCAAGGCCGAGCAGCTCGAGGATCCGGCTTTCGCCCTGGAGAAGATCGTCCCCGAGGTGATAGCCGCCGTACGCCCCTTCGAGGAAAAAACCGGCAAAAAGATTCCCGTGATCGCGGGTGGGGGCATCTACACGGGCGCCGATATCCACCGTTTCCTCGCCCTGGGAGCGGCGGGCGTCCAGATGGCGACCCGCTTCGTCGCCACCGAGGAATGCGACGCTTCCCCGGCCTTCAAGGCTGCCTATGTCGCGGCCGGGCAGGGCGACCTGGAAATAATCAAGAGCCCCGTGGGGATGCCCGGCCGCGCCATCAGAAACAAGTTCCTCGACGATGTGGCAGCGGGGATGAAGAAGCCCTTCACCTGCCCCTACCACTGCATCGTCACCTGCGACATCGAAAAGGCTCCCTACTGCATATCGCTCGCCCTGCTAAACGCGCAGAGAGGCAGGCTGGACCATGGTTTCGCCTTCGCGGGCGCCAACGCCTGGAGGACAGAGAAGATCAGGACTGTTCAGGAACTCATGGACGAGTTGACCAAGGATTGAGCGTAAGTCGGGGCAGACGAACCGCGCCTATCGATTGAGCCTCTTGCGAAGTTTCACGGTGAGGGCTTCTGCCTCCGCGGCGTATTCGTCCGCGTCGAAGAGCATGTCCTCCGTCTTGAGCACGGCGCCGCGGAGGGATGAGCAAATCCTGTACATCGCGTCGTTGGCTTCGTTGAGGTAGAGGAGTTCGGGGGGCAGTCTGCCCAGGTTGCCGTTCCAGAAGGAATCGTCGCCGGGGATGGAGAACTTCGCGATGAGGCGGCGGTTGAAGTCCAGTTCGTTCTTGTCGTCGAAATTGTCGGTGATATCGGCCGTGCCGACGAGGAAGCCTTCCTGGAAGTAGGGCCTCAGGGCGAGGGGCGGACAGGCGCTCAGAAGCCGCAGGTTGACGATCTCCTCCTCGGAGTTGATGGCGATGCCGTTGGGCATATAGGGCAGGCCGAGAATGTAGACGAAGCTCCGCGGCACCGCTCCAGCCGTTCCCGTCCCGGCCCCCGCGCCGCCTTCCCCCAATTGGGCGAAGGAACAAGCTACCCGTAACGACTGGGTGACATCCAGGAGGGGCGTTTCAAAAACGCCATAGTGCTGGATAAGCGACCACTGGATGTACTGCTTTCTGCGGATTTCATCGGCGGCGCGGCGGTCGTACCTCTTTGTCTCCTCGACGAGGAGAATGGAAATTTCCTTCAGCATCGCGAAGTCGTATTCCAGCCTGGCTTTTGTAAGGACGTTTTTCCTGTAGAGCGAGGGATAGAGGGTGGTGGCCCCGGCCTTGTTCCTGAAGTCCTTCGCCTGGCCACGGAAAAAGAGAAGGTTGCCCCTGTTGATGTAGGACAGCTCGGCCACAATCCGCATAAGCTCGTCGTAGCTGTCCACAGGATGGGCATCCTGCCTGGTCACTGAATCCGTGAAATGCCGCTTGAGCGCTTCCGTCAGTTGGGGCGTTATCTCTTTCATGATGATTCCATTTTTACATAGAATGGCGTGGAATGGGAGTACCGGAAAGCGATGTTCTTGACATGGTCCTCGTAGCCGTAGGCTCCAGGGCTGTTGTAGTTGAAATGGGGGAGGCCTCCCAACGATTGCATATGCAGTTTTTGGCCATCGGCCATTCTGTCGATGTCCCCACGCGCAGAATCTGCCGCAAAGCTGCCTTATCATTCCTTTCATCGTTGAAACTGACGTTGAGCGCCTATTTCTCGCTTCCCTGTATGGCAGAGACGCTCCACGGCATTGAAAGACACGGCGTCTCAGCCTTGCCGGCCAAGCCAGCAATCGATGAGCGCGTTGCCGAATCGATCGGGCAGGGAATCGGCGGAACCTGAATCCCGCTCTTTAAAAACGAATCGCTATACTGCTCATTTTTCATCGCCCCACACCCAGTGTTTGGCGTTTTTATTTTTCAGGCCAGGGGGAGAGGCTCGTCGTCGGATCTTGCCGCGGTCTTCGAGCAACTGCATCGGCCGAGGGCCTTCTTCTGGTATGGCAAGGTTGAAGTTTTCGAGGAGGTTAAGAACTCAATACTCTTATCAAGCTGTTGAGTTGCACAGACTCTCACGCTTCTATGCGCTCCACTGTGCGTTTTGCTATTGCGGCGCGTTCGGCACAATTGTCTTGCGTAAGCGATAAGGCAATCCTGGTTTGGGCAATTCTATTCCCGAGTTCTATCATGACAGCTGAGTCGTTTGTCTCGCCGTTGAATTTCATCACTATCTCCTGAAATCTCTCTATTGGTACCTATAATTCCATATGCATCACCGCCCGCACT
>JBAQLW010000102.1:0-15216 GCA_049302175.1 Rectinemataceae bacterium | reverse complement strand
TTGCCGCTATACATTCCCGGCGACCTGATGCGTCACGGTGAATCTCAAGCTTTCTGCCGCCGCGGCGGCCGGCACCCCCGGCTCCCTTGGCACCGGAACCCCCGGCTCCCGTGGAGCCGGAACCCCCGGCTCCCGTGGAGCCGTCACCAGCACCCTGTCGCCTTCCCTCATTTCGCCCGCCAGCACCGCTCTGGCGAGAGGGTTTTCCAGCAAAGCCTGGATCGCCCTTTTGAGCGGTCGGGCTCCGAAGCGAATGTCGTAGCCTTCGGCGGCGATGAAATCGCGGGCCTCGGGGCTGATTTCGATTGCGATGGATTTTTCGGCGAGGCGGGAAGCGAGCTCGGCCAGCCTCAGATCGGTTATCGACCGTATCATCGTCTCGGACAGCCTCTCGAAGAGGACGATCTCGTCGATCCTGTTGAGGAATTCCGGTTTGAACCGGGTTTTCAGGAGTGAATCGATATCCTTCCTTACATCATCCATCGTGTCAGCCTCAAGAATGAGATCAGAGCCCAGATTGCTCGTCATGATGATGATCGTGTTCCTGAAGTCCACCACCCTGCCCTGCCCGTCCGTCAACCTGCCGTCGTCCAGGGTCTGCAGAAGGACGTTGAAAACTTCGGGGTGGGCCTTTTCGACCTCATCGAAGAGGACGACCGAGTAAGGGCGCCTCCTCACGGTTTCGGTGAGCTGGCCGCCTTCCTCGTAGCCGACATAGCCGGGGGGCGCCCCGATGAGTCTCGACACGGTATGCTTTTCCATGTACTCGCTCATATCGATGCGCGCGAGCGCTTTTTCGTCGTTGAAGAGAAATTCGGCGAGAGCCTTGGCGAGTTCGGTCTTGCCGACGCCCGTGGGACCCAGGAAGAGGAAGGAGCCCAAGGGTCTGCGCGGGTCGGAGAGACCCGCCCTGTTGCGCCGTATGGCGTCGGCCACAGCCCTCAAGGCTGCGTCCTGCCCGATGACGCGCCGCCTGAGGCTGTTCTCGAGGTCGATGTATTTCTGCGATTCGCCCGACAGCATCTTGGAGACGGGAATGCCTGTCCATGCCGAGACGACGCGTGCAATGTCCTCTTCCGACACTTCCTCGCGCAGCAGCTTGCGATCACCGTCCTCCGCCTTTATCTCGGCGCTCAAGGCGTCCAGCTCTCTTTGGCTTTCAAGAAGGCGGCCATACTTGATCTCGGAGGCGGCCGCGAGATCACCCTCCCTCAGTTTCCTCTCAGATTCCAGCTTCAGCTCCTCGATCTTCTGCTTGAGCCCCCTGAGGTTGCCTATCTTGTCCTTTTCGGCATCCCAGCGCAGGCGCATGGCGTCGCGCTGTTCCGAAAGTTCGGAGATTTCCTTTTCGAGCCTGTCGCGGCGCTCGAGGGATGCGGGGTCAGTCTCTTTCTTCAAGGCCTGGGCTTCCATCCTCAGCTGGATCAGTTTGCGCTCGATCACGTCGAGTTCCGTGGGCTGGCTCTCGATTTCCATCTTGAGGCGGCTGGCCGCCTCGTCGACGAGGTCGATGGCCTTGTCGGGAAGGAATCGGCTTGTTATGTAGCGGTCGGAGAGCGTGGCCGCCGCGATGAGGGCGTCGTCGCGAATGCGCACGCCATGATGGATCTCGTAGCGGTCCTTGAGGCCGCGCAGAATGGCGATGGTCGATTCGACGCTGGGCGCGGCGCAGTAGACAGGCTGGAAACGGCGTTCAAGGGCGGCATCCTTCTCTATGTGCTTGCGGTATTCGTCCAGGGTCGTGGCGCCGATAGCCTTGAGTTCGCCGCGCGCGAGCGCCGGCTTGAGGAGGTTGGACGCGTCCATGGCTCCTTCGGCGGCGCCGGCGCCCACGAGGGTGTGGAGCTCGTCGATGAAGAGTATGATCTGGCCGTCGGATTTCTGAATTTCCTCGATGAGTGCCTTGAGCCTCTCCTCGAATTCGCCTCTGAATTTGGCGCCGGCGACGAGGGATCCCAGGTCGAGGGCGAGGAGTTTCTTGTTCTTGAGGCTGTCGGGAACGTCGCCCGAGACGATGCGGCGCGCGAGGCCTTCGACGATGGCCGTTTTGCCGACGCCGGGCTCTCCTATGATGACGGGATTGTTCTTGGTGCGTCGCGAGAGCACCTGCATGACGCGACGGATTTCCTCGTCGCGTCCTATCACGGGATCGAGCTTGTCGGCCCGTGCCAAAGCCGTCAGGTCGCGCGTATAGCGCTCAAGCACCCTGTATTTTTCCTCGGCTTCCTGATCGGTGACGCGGCGGTTTCCGCGCACAGCGACGAGGGCCGAGAGAAGGCGGTCCTTCGTCACCCCCTGGGATTTCAGGAGGGCTGACGCGGAACTCTCCACGGCGATGATGCCGAGGAGTATGTGCTCGGCGGCCACATAGTCATCCCTGAGTGCCGCGGACTCCGCTTCCGCCTTGGCGAGCGCCTTCGAAGCTGCCCCGGAAAGATAGATTTGGGACGCCGATCCGTATGCCTTGGGGAGCTTGGCGATGAGTTCCTCCGCTCCCTTCTCCATCACGGCTATATCGGCGCCTATTCGGCCCAGCAGGGCCGGCACGACACCCTCGTCCTGGGTGAGGAGGGCATAGAGAAGATGTTCCACCTCGACGTTCGGGTTGTCGCGCGACTGGGCCAGCGATGAAGCGTCACGAACCGCTTCCTGCGCCTTGAGAGTAAATTTTTCATAGTTCATTGGATTTCCTCTCCGTAAAGATACGAAAACGCATGGAGTTTCGGCAAGGCTATCGGCTTCCTGCGGCTCGCGAGCCCTGCTATACTCCCTCCATGGATGAAGATTTCAAAGCGGTTATACTGCACGGATTCAAGGACGAAGAAGTCCTCGCGGCGATGCGGGCAGTGAAGGCTCTAAAGCTGGGTGCCGGTTCGACGACATTCGCGACGACGACGCCCACGAGCATGGGCTGGAAGGTGAGCGAGCTCCTTGAGCATCTTGCCGAGGAGCAGGCGATGATGAGGGAGAGAATCGGGAGAGCCTGAACCTCACTCGGGATCGAAATCGGGTATCTTGGACTTGAGCGCCTTGACGAACGCGTCCCCGCTCGAGCCGCGCTTGAGGGCAATGAAGACGACATTGTCGCGCCCCGAAATTGTCCCAAGGACATCTTCCATGCCCAGGTTGTCTATGGCCATGGCGACCGTGTCGGAATGACCGGAAAAAGTCCGTACCACGACGAGGCCGTCATTCCAGTCGATGGAGACATAGCCGCGAAGGAAATCCTGAATATAATGCTTCTCGGATTCCTTGCGCTCCTCGTCGGAAGGCACTGTGTAATAATAGCCTGTATGGCCGTCGGCTACCTTGCCCACCTTCAGGTACTTCAGGTCGCGCGATAATGTCGCCTGGGTCACTGAATAGCCCGCTTCGGAGAGGAGCTGGAGAAGCGTGTCCTGCGAATCGATGCGATGGGCTTTTATAAGGGTCTTGACCACTTTGAGCCGTTCGAGTCTTTCTTTCATATCGTGATGTTCTCCATCTATATTTTTTGCTTCGTCATAGTATTTCATGCTTCCGTTCTTTTCTCAAGAAGGAATCGGAGGCCTGTCCTAGTACTCCGTTTTCTTCCAGCCGAATCGCGTCTGCAATTGGTGCAGCAGCATGTCCCAGTCTCGTTTCTCGACAAAAATGCCCTTATCGGCCGTGAAGAAGAGGGGTATCGACATCGAGATGCGCACCGCCAGGGCTACTTCCATGTCGGGGGTCGATTCCAGCGAAAAAACTCTTACCGTCCTGTTGGAGATATCGGTTCCCGTGATGGCTCCCATCGAGGTGTTGCATATAAAGGCAAAAACGATATAGCGTTACCCCATGATTGGCGAGCAGAACCTCAGTTCATCCCTCTCCTTCGCGGCGCCGCCCTACTGGCTCGGCCTCGCCTCGGAGGATTGGCGAAGCTGCCACAGGGATTCCAGGGGAGTCCCTGTTGACCCGATCCTCGCCCAGACACTTCCCTCCCCGGCCGAGAACCACAGCCTGCATCTCGAGGCCAAGGATCCCTTGAACGAGAGCGCGCATTCCCCCCTCCCTCGCCTCGTGCATCAGTACGCTTCACGCATTCTCCTACGCTGCACGGGTGAATGTCCCATGTACTGCCGACACTGCTTCCGCCGCTCCCTCCTCGCCGAGGAGGGCGGCTTCATGGATGAAGCCGAACAGGAAGCGGCTAAAACCTATCTCTCCATCCATTCGGAAGTGAGGGAAGTCCTCGTCTCCGGCGGCGATCCCTTGAGCGCCCCGACAGGGAAGCTCGAAGGCCTCTTCACAAGGCTTCGGGCAGGCAGCCCCGGCATTTTCATCCGTGTGTGCACGAGAGCGCCTGTCACTCTGCCCACCCGTATCGACGGAGAGCTTGTAGACATGCTTTCACGTTTCAAGCCGCTGAGGGTTGTGATCCAGTCCAACCATCCTGCCGAGATTTCAGCCCTCTTTATGGAAAGAATCGCCATGCTGGTCGATGCGGGGATTCCCGTACGCAGCCAGACTGTGCTTCTCAAGGGCATCAACGATTCGACGGATACCCTGGAGGCGCTTTTCGTGGCCCTGATGCGAGCGGGCGTCGATCCGTACTATCTTTTCCAGGGCGACCTGGCCTCAGGCACAGCCCACTTCCGCGTGCCTCTCTCGAGGGGCCTTCGCATCTATGAAGACCTGCGAAGGCGCCTCTCCGGAATGGAACTCCCGCGCTACGCCGTGGACGCGCCCGACGGGGCTGGCAAGCTGTACCTGCCCGAATGCGTGGCGGGGCTGGAAGATGGCTTCTGGATGCTAAAGGCGCCTGACGGCAGCATCCACAGGTATCCCGAGGAGGCCGAATAGTTCATTCCCACTCGATAGTCGCGGGGGGTTTGGACGAAATGTCATAGGCCACCCTCCCGACGGCGGGCACCCTGTTGGTGATGGCCGATGATATCGCGATGAGATCTTTCGATTCGAAGGGATAGACGTCGGCCGTCATGCCGTCCTCGCTGACGACAGCCCTCAGCGCGACGACGTAGCCATATTTCCTCTCGTCGCCGGCGACGCCCACCGACCGTATCGGCAGAAGGACGCAGAAAGCCTGCCAGATCTTGTCGTAGAGGCCTCGCTGTCTCAGTTCGGCGATATAGACCGCGTCGGCGGCCCTCAGGATGTCGCATTTTTCCTTTGTCACCTCGCCCAGTATCCGCACGCCCAAGCCTGGTCCCGGGAAAGGATGGCGTCCCACGATATGGGTCGGCAAGCCGAGAAGACGGCCGAGGTCGCGCACTTCGTCCTTGTAGAGCCTGTCCAGGGGTTCGATCACCCTGCCTTGCGCTCTTTTCTTTTCTATCAGAGGACTCCGCACGTTGTGATGGCTCTTGATGACCTGGGCCTTTTTGCCCACGCCCTTCCCCGATTCGATGAGGTCGGTGTAGAGGGTTCCCTGGACGAGAAAAGCCTCCGGTATACCCAGGCGGGCGACTTCGCGCTCCTGGATGGTTATGAAGAGATCCCCGATGATCCTGCGCTTTTTCTCGGGATCGGCCTCGCCAGCGAGGGCGGAAAGAAATTCGACCTCGGCATCGACCTTGTGCAGGTGCCGGGCTCCCAGGGATGCGAGATTCTTCATCACCTCTTCGCTCTCTGCCGCGCGCATGAGGCCTGTGTCGATATAGAGGAGGTATACCTGGCCGGGATCGAGAGCCTTGAGGAGGAAGGCGCCCGCCACGGTGGAGTCGACGCCGCCCGAAATGAGGAGGAGGACGGGCGACGCGCCTGCTCTCTCCCTCAGCTTTTCGGCCTCGCTTTCGAGGTAGGCCTTTATGGACCAGCCTTGTCCTGCCCGGCATATGCCGATGACGAAATTTTCGAGCATCTTCGTGCCGAACTCGCAGTGGCTCACTTCGGGATGGAACTGGACGCCCCATCGGGGCATGGTTTCATGAGCGAGGGCGGCGGGGATGCCGCCTTCCGACTCGGCCAGGATTTTCCAGCCGGAGGCCACCTTCAGTATGGAATCCCCGTGGCTCATCCAGCTCGAAAATTTGCGTCCGACGCCCGAGAAGAGGGGATTCGCGAGTCCTTTTTCCAGCAGCGACACGGGCTTCCGCCCATATTCGCGCTCGGGGAGGCGTTCGACAGTCCCGCCCGAGTCCAGCATCATGCGCTGGATGCCGTAGCAGATCCCGAGCATCGGCAGAGCGCTCGCGTAGAGGGATTCATGGGGAGCGGGCGCACCTTCCTCGTAGGCGCTGTAGGGCGAACCCGAAAGGATGATGCCCGAGCAGTCCTGCAGGGTCTTGGCGTCCAGCGCCGCTTCCCCCGGGAGTATTTCCGAATAGACGCCCAGCTCCCTCACCCTGCGGCCGATGAGCTGGGTGTACTGGCTTCCGTAATCGAGAATCAGGATCTTATCCACGGGCTCTCCTTGACGATGGTCTGCTGGCGGTCGGAGCCGACCGAGATGATGGAAACAGTGGTCTCGGTAAATGCTTCGATAAACTGGACATATTCGCGGGCGCGCAGGGGCAGCCCGTCCCAGGAGAGGCATGTGTCGATGCGCTCATTCCAGCCGGGAAATTTCTTGAGGACGGGGGTCGCGCCCTGGAGGTCGGCGATCGAGGCGGGGAAGTCCTCCACCAGCTTTCCGTTGATCTTGTACGCTACGCAGGCTTCGAATTCGTCGAGGTTATCGTAGACGTCGAGATGGGTGAGGACGAGCCTGTCGATGGAGTTGACGATGCAGGCGTAGCGGAGGGCGACGAGGTCGAGATAGCCGCAGCGCCTCGGCCGCCCCGTCGTGACGCCGAACTCGTTCCCCGTCGTTCGTATGTAATTGGAGAGGGAGCCGGGCGAATCGTCGGCGAATTCCGTCGGGAAGGGTCCGTTGCCCACCCTCGTGGTGTAGGCCTTGAAGACACCGAGTATCCTGTCGATATTGCGCGGTCCTATGCCCCCCTGGGCAGCCGCGCCAGCGGCGCAGGACATGCCCGAGGAAACGAAGGGATAGGTTCCGGTATCGATGTCGAGGAGGGCACCCTGGGCTCCCTCGAAGAGGGTCCAGGCGTTCTTGTGGTGGTGAAGGTAGGATGAGGCGTCCACCGACATGGGAAGGAGCTTGTCCCTCCATGCGTCGAGAAAGGTCCTGTCGGCGTCCGTGAGATTGCAGAGCCTCTCCTCGTCGTCGATGTCGGCAAGCCGTATCCCGTCGCGGGAAGCCTTGAGGGAATAGGCGATGCCGATTCCCCTGCCCGTCGTGCCGATCGGCCTCCTGCGTTGGCTGTCGATCTCCCTGTCCAGTTCCTTGTAGCGCGGCAGGACGATGTGAGCCCTGTTCGAGATAAGGACGCGGCCTTCCCAGTCGATTCCTTTCTCTTTGAGCCCGTCGAGTTCGGCAAAGAGTGCTTCGGGGTCGATGACCATGCCGCTTCCCAGTATGACTGTTTTGTCTGAATAGAGGATGCCCGATGGGACGAGATGGAGGGCATAACGCGTCCCTGAGAGCACGATGGTATGGCCCGCGTTGGCGCCGCCCGAGAATCGCACGACGATGCCGGCTTCATGGGCGAGATAATCGACAATCTTGCCCTTCCCCTCATCGCCCCACTGGGCGCCGATAATCACTACGTTCATTGTTCACTCCTGTCCGGGGCGCTTTTCTTGATCCCGGGAATTAGCGTTCTTCGAAAATCGCTGCGGGAAATCAATGTTTCTGCGCAAAAACCCGGTAGTTCATCTCCGGGAAGAGATTGTTCTTCTTCTCGAGGTTTGTCAGCCATTCGGTGTCGACAGTGTTGGCGCAGAGCATCTCATAAATGCGCGTGAAGTTGCCGACGGATTCCTCGATCTGATGCCTGGCGAAGTTGCTTGACTGCCCGGATCTGAGCAGAAGAGGCCAATCCGAGGACATCGTCAGGAGGGCTTCGCGGGCGCCCTGGTTCAGGATGCGTTCCCTCAAACCCGATTCGTTGGGAAAACGCTCGACAAGCTCCAGCATGCGCTCTATCGCCTGGTGGCTGTGCCGATGCACCCAGTCATTCGAACCGTCGAGCCAGACCTCTGCATAGCCGCCCTCGCCCCAGGAAGAAAATTCCGGTTCGGAGACTGGGCTGTCGGGAAAGCTGTGCTCGTATTCACTCAAGGTGACGAAAGCGAGATCATCTTCCCCATTCTTCCTGGCCGCCGTTCTGAAGAGGGCCTCGAGGAATTGCGGGCCTTCGAACCACCAGTGGCCGAAGAGTTCGGCGTCGTAGGGGCAGACGATGAGGGGTTTGCGATCCTTCATCCAGAACGACGCGGAACGGGCGGCCGCCTTGCGCTCGGCCAGGAAAGTATGGGCGTGCTCAATGACCTTTGCCCCCGCCGCCAGAGGTTCGTAGGGGCGCTTTTGGTCCGTATGCCCCGTCACAGCCCAATACTTGAAGCCCGTGACGCCGTGATCGATGCCATCGCCGAGGAAGGGTCTGACATAGGAGGAATCGAGATCGTAGCCTATGTCGCGGTAGAAATCGCGATAGACGGGATCGGCCGGATAGCCTTCAGTCTCCGACCAGACTGCCTTGGTGGCGCCCGCGTCGCGTATGTAGGCGGTGAGTCCCGAAGGACTCCTTATGGGTGAAAACGAGCCGTAAAAGGGCGTGGGATGACCAAGGAGGGCTCCTCGCGTCGTCACGATAGTGTATTTGATGTTGTAATTGTGGAGAATTTCTCCCAGTCCGGGGTACCAGCCAAATTGAGGCAGCCAGAATCCCTGGGGGTTTTTCCCGAAAACGGAACGGTGCGTGACGATAGCCGTCTCGATCTGGGCGTGTATAGCCTGAGGCGCGTCCTGGAAGAGGGGCAGGAAGGCATGGGTCGCGCTGCTCGTCAAAACCTCAATCCTGCCCTTTTTATAGTAAAAGTCGAAGGCTGAAAGAATATTCCGCGAATAGAGGTTATCAAAATCTTCTCTATTTCGCTGGTAAAGGGTTTGATAGAGATGGGCGAGAGGAGCAAAAACCGAATCGCCGGAGAGCCTCTTCTTCTCGCTCGCGGCGAGGCTGAGCTGAAGATCCAGGTAGGAGGAATAGCGGTCGCAGAGCAGCTTGTCCGAGAGCATCGAGAGGAGGGTCGGAGAAATCGCCAGACTCAGCTTGAATGGCACACCGTCCGCTTCGAGTTTGCGAAAGAGCCTCAGGAGAGGGAGATAGGTTTCCGAGATAGCCTCGAAGAGCCAGCGCTCCTCGAAGAAGGGTTCGAATTCAGGTTTCCTGACAAAGGGAAGATGGGCATTGAGCACCAGGGCGAGGCAGGGCTTATTCATCGGTTTCCCTTATTCTCCATCGGCCATGAGGATTCTGTTGGGATTCTCGTCCTTCGGCTCGGTGAGGTGAAGGCCTTCCACACCGGAGAGAATCAGCAGGCTTTTTGTTATTTGAGGCATTTGCTGCGTTCGGCGTATGTAGTAGAAGGGCATGCGCACTTCGTTGGAACGCGCGAGGGCTTTTATCTTTTCGCCCTTGTGGAGGCAGAGGTCGACTCTGTAGTTCGAGCCGGGCTGGGGAATGTTGATGTACCATTTCCAGTCGTCGAGGGTGATGCCTATATCGAAAAAATCCTTTTTGCGCTCATGTTGGCCATTCAATTCTATGACACGGAGGAAGAGGCCGGCCAGGGGATCTTCTTCGGCGAGGGGAATCCTCTTCTGTTCCGAAATGTCCCAATAGGCATAGATCCAGGAAGGATCGCGCGGGAGCGCGCGTATCATGGTCTCGTTGTAGCGTTCGGGGATGCCTGCATTATTGCTTGCGAGATAGGAGATATGGGATCCGCCCGAAAGCTTTTTCTCTTCCACGTGACCCGTTCCATCGTGGCTGAAAACCCTCTCCCTGTCATCATCATCCAGCGCGGTTATGATTTCCTCTATGACAAAGGGGCGATCCAAGCCTTCTGGGATATATACTCCCATTCGTTCTGCCAACAGGAGGAGTTCCTGGTCCGAGAGCGATGAAAGCTTTTCTGGATTCACGTACCTATAGTGAAAAATGCCGGAAGAATTGTCAAGTATAGGCGCGGAGCGCCCGGGTTCGGTGCCGTCAGCAATATCAAGCCGAGGCGGCTGTTCTTCTTCGACGAGCCTTTGGTGGTCTCTGGAGGGGAGACAATCCCGATGCCCGCATTATCATGAGCACGGCGGCTTCGAGCTCGATGCGGGGAGGATTCATCGGCTGGATGAATGCCCGGGCCGAGAGAAGGGCATTGCGGAATGCTTCGCTGGAGAATTCGCCCCCCTCTTCCTCCGGCATGATCCAAGACTTGAGGAAATAGGAGAGTATCACCGATAGTTTTTGCTTTCCCCTTGCCGAAGAATCCTCCCCGCCCGATTCGATATCGCAATCGCTTATGTCGATCTGCAGCGCATCGAGGGCTTTGAGGTCGGCGAAAAGTCTTTTCGAATAGCCGATATCGGCCTGGATCTTCACCCAGACGGAAGGGACGAAATACTCGAGAAGCTTGAACTCGCTCAGTATGCGGAATATCGGTTCGGCTTTGCCCGAAGCCAGAATCTTGAAGAACTCTTCCGTCATTCTCGATGCGCTCACCTGAGCCAGAAGCCGCGCTTCACTCTTTATGGCGTGCCTGAGGGCAAAAGGTATCTTGAAACCCGCGAGGGCTCCGTACTTCACGCAGCGTATGATGCGCACAGGATCTTCCTTGAAAATGCGGCTCAAGGGAATGATGGGCTTTATCTTCCCCGTCTTGAGGTCCTTGTACCCTCCGACGAAGTCGACGAGGCTTCCATCGATCGGATCGTAATAGAGGGCATTGAAGGTAAAATCGCGTCTGAGAACATCCTCGTCCATGGTTCCGAATTCGTTGCCCACCGATCCATTTCTGTTGGACCTGAACGTGCTCACTTCGAATATCGTCCCGCCTGCCATGATGTGGACGAGGCGAAATCGCTTGCCAATGATGCGGGCATTGCGGAAAAGCTTTTTGATTCTCGTGGGAAGAGCATCGGTGACGAGATCGAAATCCTTGGGTTTCTTGTCCTGCAGGAGATCGCGGACGGCGCCGCCGACAATGTACGCCTGATGACCGGCGCCTTTGAGCCGCTCGATGATTCGAGAGGCCTCGGGGTCGATCATGGCCTTCCGGATGCCATGCTCGCGTTCCGTATAGATGCGTGCCTGCTCGACAGGCTTTCCGTTTTTGTCTCTGCGATATCGGATGAACACCAAGAAGCCTCACTCGTCCAACTGTGTGCGAAATGCGAACCATGCCTGCGGCTTTCACCCGCAAACAGGGCGATTATGCAATATGCTTTCCCCGTTATGCAAGATGCCGGAGAAACCAGTCGCCAATGTCGGAAATGACCTCAGCCCTGTTCAATTCATTGAGGCTTTCGTGCCTTCCGCCTTCATAGCATTTCGATTCGAAATCCACCAGGCCGAGATCCCTGAAGTTTCGCGCAAGTTTTTCGCATCCGGCTTGCATGCCGATGACGGGATCCTTGGAACCGCAGAAGAGATAGATCGGAAGGCTGGTGGGCACGCTTTCAAGAAAACTGTCCGAATAGACTTTGCGCAAGCCCCGCACGAGGTCATCGTAGAAGCTGTAGGAACACACAAAATTGCATTTCGGGTCGGCGATGTAGGCATCCACCGCGCTCTGATCCCTGCTTATCCAGTCTGAGCCTGTCCTTGCGTTGGATACGGTCTTCGCGTAGGCGCCGAAGGTCATCGAGCGCGGCAGCCGGGCAGGAGCGTGGGCGCCCCTCATGGCCTTGCCAATGCTGACGACAATGCCTCCGAAAAAATCAAGGAGGGGATTGGGTTTCTCGGGCGGGGCGGAGAGGATGACGCCATCCAGGTATTTCCCATACACGCTGCAGAGCGCCATGCCGAGAAGGGCGCCGAATGAATGGCCGAAATAGTAGAGGGGAATTCCACCCTGCTCTTTCGCGGCGAAATCTCCCAGCTCGATGAGATCGTCAAGCACCCTTTCGAATCCGTTCTCGTCAGCCAGGAAACCGCGATTAGCGCCTGGATCCGTGTCTCCATGGCCGCGGAGATCGGGAAGATAGACCGCCAGGCCGATGGATGCCAGGAAGTCGGCCAAGGCGAGAAAACGTTCGCTGTGATCGTTCATGCCGTGTCCGACAATGACCACAGCCCTGGGTTTGGATGCTGGGCTCACTTTCAGGTAGGCGATTCCCTTTCCGTCGGAAGCCTTGAATCTCAAGCCGTTTTCTGCCATTCCTTTCCTCCACGAGAGCGGGAATTGCCCCTTTCACGATAGCATACTTATGATCAATTATAGGCCTGGATCGATGCTGGCACAAGACCGGGGGAGAGCGCTATACTGTCGGCATGAGGATAGGATTCTGAAAACCGTCACCACAGGGAGCAGGGAAGAAACCCTCGCGCTGGGCGAATTGATCGGCAGGTCAGCTCCAGGCGGGGCAGTGATCGCCCTCAGGGGCGGGCTGGGAGCCGGAAAGACAACCCTGGTCAAGGGCATAGCCAAGGGGCTCGGCATCCATGAAGAGGTTACCTCTCCCACCTATACGATCGTATCCGAATACTCGGGCAGACTCACGCTCCGCCATATCGATGCCTATCGTCTCTCGGGGGAATCGGACTTCGCGGAGATAGGCGGAGAGGAGATGCTTGAAGCGCCCGGAAGCCTCTGTCTGGTCGAATGGAGCGAGCGCCTTCCCACTATAGTGAACGAAAGGACAGCCATCATAGAAATACTGATGATGGAAGGCGATATTCGCAGTCTGACGCTCAGCGGCGATTGGCTCGAGGCACTGCTGCCATGAATACGTTGGTTTTCGACACATCGACCGACCTGCTCGCCGTGGCCGTCAAAAATGAGGCAGGAAGGATCTTAGCTCGCGAGGAGAGCGGGTTTCGGCATTCCGAGACCCTCCTGCCAGCCATCGAGCGCTGTCTCGGAGAAGCCTCGCTCACGCTCAGGGAAATTGGGCTCATAGCCTGCACCTGCGGCCCCGGTTCATTCACGGGTCTGAGGATTGGCATGGCGACGGCGAAGGGAATGTCCCTCGCCTTGGGTATTCCCTGGGTGGGCATACCTACCCTCGATTGCATAGCTCAAGGACATGCCCTTGGGCAAGCCCTCGGGCAAGCCTTCAGACTGGACTTCGAGCCGGAGAGAGCCGGGCGAACCATAATAGTGCCGGTCATCGATGCTCGCAAGAACAGGGTTTATTCGGCGCTCTACAAAGATGGGCACAGGGTGAGCGACTATCTCGATGTATCGCTCACCGAACTTCTTGCCCGGGTCGATGGAGATTACAAAGTGATCTTCATCGGCCCCGATGCCGATCTGCTGGCTGATTACTGCCTGGAAAGGACGGGTTTCAGCGTCGAGGAGGATGATCCCGTGGCAAGACTCAAGGGTTTGGCCGCCCTCGCGGAGATCAAGTATAGGGAGGAAGGTCCCGCGGCGGATGATGAAGGTCCCCTCTACATGCGCGAGCCCGAGATCGGATTCAAAGCGCCTTGAGATAGACGCGTCTGCGTTTGTGCTGCCTCTTGGAATAGCTCTTCCACAAACCCTGTATGGCGATGTTCGTCTCAAGTTCGGGATTGGTTTCCGAATATTTTATACCGTTCTCGATGGCGCTCTGGTTGAGGGCTGTCATCAGGAGGGCGACCGTCCCCCGCGCGAGATATTCCTTGCGAACGGCGATGAGCATCATGTCGATTGTTTTCGGATGCTTGAGCGCCCAGAGAAGCCTCGCCCAGCCGAAGGGGAAAAGCCTGCCTTTCGATTTGTAGAGGGCCTCAGAGAGATTGGGTATGGTGATCGCGAAGCCCGCTAGCCTTCCCGCGTCGTCGAGTATGACTTTCGTGAAGCGCGGATCGACAAAGCTTAGGTATTGCTTGATGTACGCATCGATCTGCTTGCGCGAGAGAGGTGTCGTGCCGTAGAGCCCCGCGTAGGCTTCATCCAGCAGCTCGAAAACCTGCTTACCGTACTTGCTGGTCAGCTCTCTCCTCGTCTTCCAGTCGGCGAGCCGCACGCCTGAGCGTTTGGCCAGAACTTCGTTGACCCGCAGCACTTTTTCCGGTATCGCCTCGGGGGTCTGTACCAGAAACTCTATCCAATCAACATCCTTGGCGAAACCCAGCCTTTCCATGTACTCAGGATAGTAGGGATAGTTATACAGCGTAGCGAAGGTGGCCCTTTCCCCAAAGCCTTCCACGAGCATGCCTTCCCTGTCCAGGTCCGTGAAACCCAGGGGACCATGGAGACCTTCCATACCCTTTGAGTGGGCCCAGCCCTCCACGGTCCGAATAAGGGCTTCAGCCACCTCAAAATCCTCGATGAAATCAATCCAGCCGAAACGGGCGTATTTATGTCCCCATTTCTCGATATAGCGACGGTTGATTATGCCAGCTATCCTGCCCGCCATTTTTCCGTCTTTCCAGGCGGTCCAGTATTCGGCTTCGCAGAACTCGAAGGCCGGGTTCCTGCCTCTGCTCAGGGTGTTGATATCGTCGAATACGGGAGCGGGAACCCAGTTGGGTTCATCGCCGTAAAGCTTCTCGGGGAAGGTGACGAAAGCGCGCAGCTCGGATTTCGATTGTACCTTGCGTATTTCAATGCTCATCGTTGCTCCTGGATATCTCTTGCCCTGTCGACTTCGACCTGCCACTCGGCTATGAAATGCTCGTACGCGGCTATTGTCGCTGATGTCACGATATCGCCCAACTCCCCTCTGCCCAGCCAGTCATTCCCGTCGAGGATGTATTGATGCTCCAAGGCTGAACGAGCATTGGCGAGGGTGAATTCCGGATCGATCCGCCTCCGGTTCTCCAAACCCCTGAGCATGCTCTCGAACACTTGCTCTCGCTTCTGTTCGCGCCAATCGGTCGAGGCCATCGAAGCTCCAGTCAGGCAGGTTGGGAGAAAGCTTCACGGACAAAGCTTTCCCCGTTTTCGGCCGAAGTATAGCGGCAGGCTCCCCTGGTTGTAAAGCGGAATGGAGGGTTCCCGGGGGGAATCCCGGAAGGCCTTGACTAAGAGCTCGGCAAGCAGGTATAAATCTTCCGTTCTCGGCGAGGTAGCTCAGTTGGCAGAGCAAGCGGCTCATATCCGCTGGGTCGTGGGTTCAATCCCCTCCCTCGCTATCGTAAAGGCGGTCTTTTCCTGGCCGCCTTTTTCTGTTTATACTCCAATCATGGAAATTCCCGGAGTCATCGCTAAGCCCGACTGGATAAAAGTGCGGCTTCCCGC
>JBAQLW010000101.1:0-6078 GCA_049302175.1 Rectinemataceae bacterium | reverse complement strand
GAAGAGGACAATACTGGCTGATGTCGTCCTGCCCGGCTGGAGAATGCAGGTCGACGAGCCAGATGCCACTTCCTTGTCGGCCGCCGAAAATGCCCTGATAGCTATTGTCCATTCGCCGGGAGCCAGCTTCCTCTCGATGGCTGTGTCCGAGCTGTCAAGCGAAAGCTCGGCGCCTCCTGGCCCTGTCCCTGAAATCATGAAGCGCGAAGGACTCCAGTCTTCCGAGGGTGCGATGGATGCAGGCTTGGCTCCTCCATTCGCGATCGCCCGGGATGAAGCGAATATCGGGTCGCACTGCAGGTTGAGTGCGAGCGTACCCATTCTGGAGTTCTGGATTCCGGCGCATGAAACAACGAGTGCCAGCGCGGGCATCAGGCATGAAAATCGCGATATCATTCTTCGCATAAGTGCCTCCGCCCGTAAGGCGCGCGAAGGGAAGCCTTATGCTTCAAAACAGCGTGGTCTTCCTCATTGCGGCGTACCAAAAGTATTTGTATAATCGGCATGTTACCGACCCGACCCGATGGGTCTTTGCTATATTGAAAGAGCGATGGCCCCATGCATCATATATTCCTGGAGGACCTGCGGTGAAGATTCTTATGATCTCGAGCGAGGCGGTTCCCTTCGCCAAGTCGGGCGGCCTGGGCGATGCCGTGTCAGCCCTGGCTATCGCCCTCTCCAGGCTCGGGCACGATGTGCGTCTCCTCATGCCGCGGTACTATTCTATTCCCCGGGAAAAGCTCTCCATTCTCGACGATCCTATGGGCGTGCCTGTCGACGACAAGGAACTGTGGACAGAGGTGTACGCCTCGACCCTGCCACTGTCCAGCGTTACTGTGTATTTTCTTGATTACGAAGCGTTCTATGGGAGGAGCGGCGTCTACGGTCAGTCAAGCCAGAGTGAATATCCCGACAATCCCGAACGCTTCGCGCTCTTGTCGAGGGCGGCCTTCCAGCTCTGCAGGAAATTGAAATGGGCGCCCGATATCATGCATGCCCATGATTGGCCGACCTCCCTCGTGCCCGCCTTTCTTTCAACGATAGAGAGGGATAAGGGCTTCGAGAAGACGGCCAGTGTCCTGACCATCCATAATCTGGGCTATCAGGGCGTCTATTCCAAAGAGCATTTTCCATTCTTCGGTCTCGACTGGACGTTTTTTCACAGCCTCGGTTTCGAGTTCCATGACACGCTCAACCTCCTCAAGGCCGGCATCACGATGGCCGACAGCCTCTCTACCGTGTCGCCCACCTATGCCCGTGAAATCCAGACATCCCCGTACGGATTCGGACTGGACGGCCTTCTGCGCCACAGGAGCCGCGATCTCGTGGGCATCCTGAACGGCGTCGATAAGGAAGTCTGGAACCCCGAGGTTGATGAGTATATCCCGGCCAAGTTTTCGGTCGCGGACCTGTCCGGAAAAGCCGTATGCAAACGAGCCCTGCAGGAGAAGTTCGGCCTGCCTGTCGATGACAAGGTGCCGCTCATTGGCATGGTTGCCCGCCTCACCGAACAGAAGGGCATCGGCGAGATGTTCGGCAAGAGCTATGGAGCGATACCGAACGTCTGTTCCACGATGCACGCCCAGTTCGCCGTCGTCGGATCGGGCGACGCCTGGTGCGAGGAAGAGCTGCGATCCCTCTCCTCCAGATTTCCGAATTTCAAGGCTAAAATCGGCTACGATGAGGGGTTAGCCCATCTCGTCGAGGCAGGATCCGATTTTTTCCTCATGCCAAGCAAATACGAGCCCTGCGGTCTCAACCAGATGTATTCTCTCCGCTATGGCACCCTCCCCATCGTCCACAGGACGGGCGGTCTTGCCGACACTGTGGAAAACTATGTCCAGGAGACGGGCGACGGCACGGGATTCATGTTCGACGACTTGACGCCCAGATCCCTCTTCAACACGATCGGCTGGGCTGTATGGGCATGGTACAACCGCAGTGATCATATCGCCATGATGCGGATGAAGGCCATGACCCGCGAGTTCAGCTGGGAAAAATCGGCCAGCGAATATACTGCGCTTTATGGCAGGGCTTTGGCTATGAAGCAGTCGAAATACTTATAAGGATACGATGGTGGCACGAGAAGAAAACCGTAAAACATACGACTACGACAGGGAAATTGTTAGGGGGAAGCTGCAGGGAGGCTTCAGGTCGGCTGGAAGCGAGTCAACGGTAGCCGATCTCGCGGGACTTACCGGCCTTCCTCTCAATCAGATAGAGGCTGAACTCCCCGCTCTGGCCGATGAATTTGGCGCAAGGCTCAGAGTTACCGAAAAAGGCGAGATACTCTATTCCTTCCCCGACGGCATGAAGAGCCGCTATAGGGGCTTCGGCCCGACAATGAAGCGCGCCCTGCGCAAAATCGGCAAAATCTCGGTGGAAGTGGGAAAGACCCTGTTCAAGGTATGGATCGCCGTTATGCTCGTCGGTTACTTCGTGCTGTTCATCGCGCTCGCCCTCTTCGCGATGGTGGCTTCAGTCGCCGTGCAGCAGGGCGGAGGCGGGAGGGATTCGAGGAGTTCGAGGAGGGGCGGCGGGGGACTGGTCGGTCTGTGGCTCACCGGGAGGCTCTTCGACAGCCTTATACGCATCTGGTTCTATTCCGAGCTGTTCAAGAGTCCCGAATCCCGGGAAAGGCAGGCTCTGGGACGACGTGAACGCCGACCTATCCATAAGGCTGTATTCTCCCACGTTTTCGGCGAAGGGGATCCCAATCCCAACTGGCCCGAAGTGGAAAAGAAAGCCGTCGTCGCCTTCCTGCAGACGCACAAGGGCATCATCACGATGGCCGAATTCATGGCGATCACCGGCATGGATCCCCTCGAGGCCGAACTCGCCATCAACAAGTACCTGCTCGAGTTCGAGGGGAACCCCGGCGTCACCGATGCCGGCGCCCTCTATTTCAGCTTTCCCAAGCTCCTCGCCCGACTCGGCTCGACGCCTGATATCATGGCCTCGAGCGTCGCCCTCAAGCGCCTCAATAAGTTTTCAATGAATTCGCCAAAGGCTGACAATGTCTTCCGGCTCATCAATATCTTCAACCTGGCTTTCGGCGGCTATTTTCTCTACAACGCCTTCACCATAGGCCAGGCTATCTACATCAGCACACCGAAGGGGCTTGCCCTGAGGGGCGGATTTCCCCTGATCTATTCGGCCGCTGGCTACCTCTTCCAGATGCTTGGGGCATCCAATCCCATCCCGGGCATGTTCTGGGGTCTGGGCATCGTGCCACTGGCTTTCTCCGCCTTCTTTTTCGGCATTCCCATCATCAGGTCCATCAGGCAGAAAGCCCAGGACGAAAGGATAAAGTTCGAGAATCTAAGGCGGGTGGTCTACAGAAACATCCTCGGAGCGAAGGGCATATTCAAGCCAGAAAGCGTCGCTGCGCCCCTCGACGAGGCGAGGCCGGCGGATTCCAGGGCTTCGGATACCATAGCGAAGCGGCTCGCCGCCTGGTCGGGAGCCGAGCCTTTGGATGGCGGCTATCGTTTTTCCGAATTGGCGAGAATCCAGGATGAAGCCGAAAAGCTCAGGGCTGAAATAGACGGCGCTTCCTTCGCGCCGGGAAAAACTGTCTTCGATACCAATGATTGAAGGACGGCGCTTCCTTGTCAGGAAACGATGTGAATAAAACCTTGTCTGTAGAAAGCCCTAAGCTCACGGGAGCGGGGATTGCGCTTGCCCTCATCTCGGCGCTCGGTTTCTCCACCCTCGGCATCTTTGCCGCCAGTCTTTATGCGGAAGGTTTCTCCATTCCTCAGACTCTCGCGTGGCGATTCACGATATCCTCGGTTTTCCTGTGGATTGTGCTTGGCGCCAGAAAAGTGTTGGGACCTGGGATACGGACCGGGAGAATGGGCAAAAACGCCTTCCGGAATCTCATGCTCCTCGCCGTATTTGGTTTCACGCCACAGGCTGGCCTGTACTTTTTGGTAGTGAAGATGCTGGCGCCCGGTATAGCAAGCCTGCTGCTGTATCTGTACCCAGTCTTTGTGCTGCTCCTCTCCTCCATCTTTTTTAAACGACAGCCGACAAAGGGGCAGCTCATCGCCCTCACCATGAGCTTCCTCGGCTGCGTCGTCACCTTCTTTTCACCGGGGAACTATCCTCTGGCCGGACTGCTTCTTGGCGTTTTGGTAGCCATCTCCTACGCGGGTTACCTGGTTTTCGGCGAAAGGATTCTGGTACGCTTCAACCCGATTTTCTCGACAGCGGTGATCATGTCGGTAGCGGCCATATTCTATTGGTTCCTCGTCATTGTTTCAGGATCGCCCCCAAGGCTGCCTGCAGGCCTCTCCCAATGGCTTCCCACGATCGGGATAGCGCTTATAGCGACCGTGTGGCCTATCACGACACTGATGATGGCGATGAAGAAAGCGGGAGCGGCGAACGTTTCCCTTCTCAGTACTATCGAGCCCGTGAGCACCGTGCTTTTGTCAGCCCTGCTTCTGGGAGAGACCTTGACTATGAACAGGCTCTGGGGAGGTCTTTTTATTATCGGCAGCGTCGTAGCGCTCCGCGTTTTCTCGACCAAAAAAGTCTAGCTCAAATATCCTTTATCGATAGCAGCGGAGCGACTTCGCCTGCGTCAAAATCGCCAGGGACCAGGGAAGGCTCGCTATACTCGGGGGATATGACGATACCTTTCGCCAGGCAGGCCGAAAAAACTCGGCCGTGGTTGGATTCCGGATACACAGGATAGAGCCAGGGGCCGGAGCGCATGAATATTCCGGCGATATAGGGATCGATCTCCGACCAACGTCTTTCGTCCCAACCTGCCTCGAAAATCCTGAAGTCGGCGAGTGCCCTGGTCGCAGTGGCCAGCTTGATCGCCGGTACCGACGCGCTGAAATCCTCGCGCCGGGGGAGGGTGGCTTCGCCTGGGACCTGTCCCGCGCGGGTCAAGGTCTCTGCATCATCAGGACCTTTGCCGAGAACGACGCCAAAGCTCCATCCCTGCGCGAGGGGGAGTATGGCGATGGCCAGACGCCCGGAAAAAGCCCTGCCCGCGGGATCGGCGCCGAAATCTCTCCTGTATTTCCCGAAAGGCGATTCGAAGCGAATGTTGGCCGCGAAGGCATCCAAAGCGTCGTTCAGGCCCGCCCCGGCGCCTATCCTTGCCGCGAAATCCCCTTCGGCGGCGGCGAGGGTCAGGAGGGCTTCGGTTTCCGAAGCGAAGAACCGCAGGCTTGAGTAACCCGGTATCCAGGCGAGCACTGCCTTTTTGAGCCGCTTCTCCCAAAAGGAGGGGAAGACAGCGTCGAGCCCCCTGTCGATGGATTCCTTGGCAACCCTTCCCGACGCTCCCGCGCGTCTGCCGGCGATGGATCGGCCGCCATCAGCCCAGAGATCGAGGTATCGCTTTCCATCGGCGCCATAGAGCCTCCAGCCGCGCGCCCTTCCGATGACGGGAAGGGAGCTGAGGCGAGCCTGCGCCCCGGGAGAGAGCTGGATCATCATTCCTTTATCCTCTCGAGCTTTCGCGTGTATTTCGGGAAGAACTGGGCGATTTTTCCCGAATCGAACCGCACGATGACGAGGGGACCGGAACTCTCCGTCGCGTTCACCTTGAGTATGGAGCCTTGGCCATATTCATCGTGGTAGACGGTTTGTCCCGGTTTCCACTCAGGACCCGTCGACGCCGCAACCCGCGGTCCAGGGCTGGATGAAGGCAGGGGCTTGGGAAAATGAGCGGGCAGAGGCCTTGAGACGCTCGGTCCACTCTTCCAGAATTCGTAGTTCTTGGGATTCATCTCGGTGAGGAAGCGCGATGGGGTCGTCTCGAAGAGCCTTCCCCTCATCCGGCGCCAGCGGCATGCCGAAAGGTAGAGACTGTCCTTGGCCCTCGTCAGGGCGACATAGAATAGGCGCCGCTGTTCCTCGAGATCGTCGCCTTCCTCGTCGTCGCGTGGAAAGAGACCCTGTTCCAGGCCAGTGACGATGACGAGGGGGAATTCGAGCCCCTTGGTGTTGTGCATGGTGATGAGCGAGACCGCGTCTTTGTTTTCCTGGCCATCGCCGGACTGGAAACCCCGATCGAGCTCCACGGTTTCGAGGAATTCGGCGAGCCCTTCC
>JBAQLW010000100.1:0-6734 GCA_049302175.1 Rectinemataceae bacterium | reverse complement strand
TGATAGAATCGCTCTGCCTCGTGCAGGCGAAACCCGCCGGCTGGCGATTATGCTCTTGTTATGAAATCACGCGGGGGTTTGGGATGAATGCCAGTTCGCTGAAAGGAAAGCGCTGCGTCGTCACAGGGGCGACATCGGGTATCGGCTATGCCACGGTCGAGGCGCTCCTGGGGCTGGGCGCCGAAGTGGTTTTCGTCGGGCACGATCAGGGAAGGACGGCGAAGGCCGCCATGGCTTTTGCGGCTTCGGCGGGGAAGGCGGAAGCGCCTCCCCCAAGGCAGGAAATCACCGATCTGAGTCTCATGGCCGAAGTTGCCGATCTCGCCTCGCGTCTCGCCGATTCCGGCAAGCCCATCGACGCGCTCGTGAACTGCGCCGGCGTCTACACTGCGAAAAGAACGCTCACAGATGAAGGCTTGGAGAGGCAGTTCGCCGTCAATCACCTCGCTCCCTTTCTCCTCACGACGAAACTTCTGCCCGCGATGGGTGCCGACGCCAGGATCGCAACCGTGAGTTCGGGTTCGCATTACTATGGATGGATACGTTGGAATGATCCCTCGCTTGAGCGACATTATTTTGGCCTCTGGGCTTATGAGCAGTCGAAATTGGCCAATGTGCTTTTTTCCTACGAGCTCGCCCAAAGGCTGGAAAATGGCGCGCTCAAGGCGGGATCGGGGGAAGGAAAACCGACAGTCTTCACTATTGATCCGGGGCTCGTCAACACCGATATGGGGCAGAAGCACGCACGCGGCCTTACGAGGCTTTTCTGGAGCCTGAGAAGGAGGGGCGGCACGAGTCCGGCACAACCGGCTTCGGGGATAGCCGCCCTCCTGTCTTCGCCGGATGCGGCGGGACGAACGGGGCTGTATTGGCGCGACGCGATTCCGCTGCGATCGTCCCGCCGCTCCTACGACGCGGCCGCCGCGTGTCGGCTCTGGGAGCTGAGCGAGGCTATGGTAGAGCAGGCACTCCGCGGCGGCCGTGCCGTTCAGCGCTCCGCCCAAATTGCGCGGACATATTGACGAAAAGATAAGATTTCCTTATAGTTAAATAATCTTAACTATTTAGGAATCTTATGTTGCCACACGAAGCGGAATTTCTGGAGACGATGGGGGAGTGGACGAGGGTCGTCATGCGTCATTCGATGCATGGTCTTATTCACTACGCGAAAGAGAACGGGCTGTCGATGTCGCAGACCATCGCGCTCTTCAAGATCAAACGGAACGGACGCTGCGGCGTCGCCGATGTCGGGAAGGATCTCCAGGTATCGAGCGCCGCCGCGAGTCAGATGCTGGACAGGCTGGTCCAGCAAGGTTTTATCCAGCGCAGCGAAAATCCTGAAGACAGGCGCGGCAAATGCCTGACCCTGACCGCGAAGGGGCAGGCTTTTCTCCAGAAAGGCATCCATGTGCGCCAACGCTGGATTATTGATCTGGCAGATTCTCTTTCGATGGAAGAAAAGCGCGCGGCGAAAGAAACCTTAGTCATGCTCCTGGGAAAGGCCAAGGCACTCGAAGGCGGCGTGAAGAATCCACATTGCGAGGGAGAAGGAACCATACACCCATGATGCGATTAATGCGTTACCTGAAGCCTTATCTGGCTTCGATCGCCCTCATTGTCGCCCTGCTGTTCCTCCAGGCCAACGCCGATCTCGCGCTGCCCGATTACATGGCGAGGATCGTCAATACGGGCATACAGCAGGGCGGTATCGAAGATTCCCTGCCTCGGGCGATAGGCGGGAAGGAGCTCGAAAAGGCGCTTCTCTTCACATCCCAGGAAGAAAGCGCCTCTATCTTGGCGGTATACGACCGCTTCGAGCCGGGCTCTGAAGCCCACCAAGCACTCCTCAAAAAATATCCCAACGCGGGAAGCGAGCCTCTCTACATCCTGAAAAAGATTGACGCGACGACGAGGAGCCGCCTAAACGCGCTGATGTTGGGCGCGATTTCGTCCAGGATGACGGGCATCCAGGCCGTGAAGGGCGAATACGAAAGGCTGGGCATGGATACCGCCACCCTGCAGACCTCCTACATTCTTTCGATGGGCGGCCTCATGCTTCTTCTGACCCTCCTCTCCGTCGTCGCCACCGTCATCGTGGGCTTCCTCGGGGCGCGCACGGCGGCGGGTTTCGCCCGGGACCTACGCCTGAACCTATTCCGGAAAGTCGAGAATTTCTCCTTTGCCGAATTCGACAAATTTTCCACGGCCTCGCTCATCACGCGTTCGACCAATGACATCACTCAGATGCAGATGGTCACCGTCATGGGCTTGCGGATGTTCTTCTACGCACCGATCATCGGCATAGGCGGCGTTATAAGGGCGACGGGCAAGGCTTCCTCCATGTGGTGGATCATCGCGCTGGCGGTGTCCATCATCCTCGGCGTCATCGCTGTGGTCTTCACTATAGCCCTGCCCAAGTTCAAGAACATTCAAAAGTTCATCGATAAGCTCAACCTCATCGTGAGAGAGAACCTGTCGGGCATGATGGTCATCCGCGCCTTCGCCATGCAGGGCGAGGAGGAGAAGCGATTCGACAAAGCGAACAAGGACCTGACGGGAACGATGCTCTTCGTGACGCGTGTCATGGTCATCCTGATGCCCCTCATGATGCTCATCATGAACCTCGTATCCCTCCTCATCATCTGGACAGGAGCCCATGAAGTGGCTCTTTCGCAGATCAGGGTCGGTGACATGATGGCCTTCATGCAGTATGCCATGCAGATATTCTTCGCCTTCATCATGCTCTCCATGATGTTCATCATCCTGCCAAGAGCCTCGGTTTCGGCCGACAGGATAGCTGAGGTGCTCGCCACCGAGCCGAGCATTGTCGATCCTAAAGCTCCATGCGTCTTCGAAGCCGATTTTTCAGGTACTATCGAGTTCAAGGACGTGAGTTTCCGCTACCCGGGAGCGACCGAGGACGTTTTAAGCAAAATCAACTTCACGGCGAAACCTGGCCAGACGACGGCCATTATCGGCACGACGGGATCGGGCAAGTCCACCCTGGTGAGCCTCATCCCGCGCTTCTACGACGCGACCGAAGGCTCGATTTCCGTCGGAGGCATCGATATCAGAGAAGTATCGCAGCATGACCTGCGCTCGAAGATCGGCTTCGTGCCGCAGAAAGCTTCGCTTTTCTCAGGCACGATCGAGAGCAATCTGCTCTATGCCGAAGAGAATGCCTCCAGGGAAGACATGGCCCTCGCCCTCGAGGTTTCCCAAGCGAAGGAATTCGTCGACGCGAAACAAAAAGGGATAGGCCTCGAGATTTCCCAGGGCGGCATCAATGTGTCGGGGGGCCAGAGACAGCGCTTGACCATCGCACGCGCCATCGTCAAGAAGGCGCCCATCTATATTTTCGACGACAGCTTTTCGGCCCTCGATTTCAAGACCGACACGCTCCTGAGGCAGGCGCTCAAGGCATCCTTGAGCCAGAGCACCATTCTTCTGGTGACCCAGCGCGTCGCCGCAATAAAACAGGCCGACCAGATACTCGTTCTCGACGAGGGCCGGCTCGTGGGGCGGGGCACGCACCATGAACTCATGGAAACCTGCGAAGTCTACCGCGATATCGCGATGTCGCAGCTGAAGCAGGAGGAACTGGCATGAGTGACATGCATAATCCAACAGGACAGACGGGCAGACAGGGAATGCATCCCGGAGCGGCTTTCGGCAGAGGCCGCGCCGGAAGACCCGGAGGTCCCGGCGCCATGATGAAGGGCGAAAAAGCCAGCAATTTCAAGGGTACGATGAAAAAACTCATCGGATACCTGGGACCCTTCAAACTCCCGATCGTAATCGTGTTTGTTTTCGCGGTCGGTTCCACGGTGTTTTCCATACTCGGCCCCAAAATCCTGGGCAAGGCGACGACCAAACTTTTCGAGGGCGTCATGGCGCAGATAGCCGGAAAATCCGGCGGCATCGATTTTCAGGCTATTAGCAGGATCCTCCTTGGCGTCCTGGGGCTCTACCTCATGTCGGCGCTCTTCAGCTACATCCAGGGCTGGATCATGTCCGGCGTTTCGATCAAGATCACCTACCAATTCCGCAAGGATATACTCTCCAAGATCAACAGGATGCCGCTCAAGTATTTCGACGGCACGAGCCACGGCGAGGTGCTCTCGCGCATGACCAACGACGTGGACACGGTCAACCAGACCTTGAGCCAGAGTCTGACGCAGATGATCACCTCGCTCGTCACCGTCCTGGGCGTTCTCGTGATGATGCTGACCATAAGCTGGCAGATGACACTCGTCGCCCTTCTCATCCTTCCCCTGTCGTTGGTCCTGATCCGCCTCATCGTCAACCAGTCGCAGAAGTACTTTAAGCAGCAGCAGGAATTTCTCGGCCATGCCAATGGCCACATCGAGGAGATGTTCGGAAGCCACGCGGTCGTCAAGGCCTTCGGCGGCGAGGCGAAGAACATAGAGAAGTTCGAAGGCATCAACGACTCGCTCTACCATTCGGCGTGGAAATCCCAGTTTCTCTCCGGAATAATGAGGCCCATGATGAACTTCGTGGGGAATCTCGGCTACGTGGGCGTCACCATTATGGGCGGTTACCTCGCGGCCAAGAAAGCGATTAGTCTCGGTGATATCCAGGCATTCATCCAGTACGTCCGCTCATTCACGCAGCCGATAAGCCAGATCGCGAACATTTCCAACGTCCTGCAGCAGACGGCCGCTTCGGCCGAGAGGGTCTTTGAGTTCCTGGAAGAGGCGGAGGAAGCGCCGGAGGACGCCGATGCCAGGAAACCGGTGAATGTCGAGGGAGCGGTCGAGTTCAGGAACGTCCATTTCGGCTATCTCGACGACAAGATCGTCATCAATAATTTCTCGGCGAAGGTAGCTCCCGGAAAGCGCGTCGCCATCGTGGGGCCGACGGGCGCGGGCAAGACGACGCTCGTGAAGCTCCTCATGCGTTTCTATGACGTGAAGGAAGGAGCCATTCTCATTGACGGCAAGGATATCCGCGAGTACGCGAGGGCCGATCTTCGGCGCATGTTCGGCATGGTGCTGCAGGACACATGGCTTTTCAACGGCAGCATCCTTGACAATATCCGCTCTGGAAAAATCGGCGCCTCCGAGGAGGAGGTCAGCGACGCGGCCAGGGCGGCTCACGTGGACCATTTCATCAGGGCCTTACCGCAAGGCTATCAGACCGAGCTCAACGAGGAAACGACCAACATCTCGCAGGGCCAGAAGCAGCTTCTCACCATAGCGCGGGCCATACTCGCCAATCCGCCTATGCTCATCCTCGACGAGGCGACGAGTTCGGTGGACACCCATACAGAGGTCCTCATACAGAAGGCGATGAGCGTGCTCATGAAGGGCAGGACGAGCTTCATCATAGCCCACCGTTTGTCGACCATACGGGACGCCGACTGGATCCTCGTGATGGACCATGGCGACATCGTCGAGCAGGGCACTCATGAAAGCCTCATCGCCGCCGGCGGATTCTACGCGAACCTCTACAACAGCCAGTTCGACAAGCTGGAGAGCGCTTGAGCGACGAATGCCGCGCCATAAGGCAGGCTCTTATCGGAACCCTGCCCGGCATTGATGCCTGGAGGCTCATAACGCCCCCGTTCACAGGGGACGAGGGCCTTCTCCCGCGACCCGAGAGGGAAGGCTTCCGTGAAGCCTCAGTGCTGATCTTCCTCCATCCCGTGTGCGGCAGGATGTCATTCCCTTTAATTGAGCGGCCCGGCAACCTGCGGCACCATGCCGGGCAGATAGCCTTCCCTGGCGGCGCTCTCGAGTCGGGCGAAAGCCCTCTCGGCGCTGCGCTGCGCGAAATGGAGGAGGAGATCGGCGTCAGGCTGCCGGAATCGTCGGTCCTTGGAGCCTTGAGCGAAATCTCAGCCCTGCCTTCCGGCTATCATGTCCACCCTTTCATCGCTTTCGCCGAGGAAACACCTGTCTATCGCCTTCAGCGGGAGGAAGTGAACGATCTGTTCGAGATTCCCCTGGCGGCGCTGACGGACCCGGCATCCATCTCTACCTTTTCCATGCGGCGCGACGATATGGACTGGTCAGTACCCTGTTACGATTTCGGGGGAAGAATTGTCTGGGGGCTCACCGCGATGATCCTTGCCGAATTCGGCTGGCTTTTAGCCAGATCTCCATACCTTTTATGAATATATTATATTAGAGTTATATTCACAGTAGGAGATGAAAGAAGGCGGAGATGATGAACAGTTCGAAAAGCATTACTGACATATTGACAGAGGACCAGTACCGAAAGCTTCAGGAATTGGGAGAATTCGATACGAAAACTTCAAGCTGGATAAAGACTCCTTCCGAGATAAGAAAACTCGGGGGAGCTATTTTTGGCGATCGTCGATACGACAGGGTCTTCCTCTATCACAACGGCGCAGAATCCTATTATGGCGTTCGGGGTTTTCGCGGCTTGTTGAGAGTGTAAGGCTGAGAGCGCAATTGACTGACTCGATGGCGAAGGGTAGTCTATTTGAAATTGCTTTATAAATAAAGGCACCTATGAATACACCCATGAACCATAGCGAGATTGTCAGCTTCATCTGGGGCGTCGCGGACCTCATCCGCGACACTTTCAAACGCGGCAAGTACCAGGACATCATTCTTCCCTTTACGGTGTTGCGGCGCCTTGACTGCGTTCTCGCCCCGACCAAGGAAAAGGTGCTCAGAAAGCAAGCCGAGCTCTCCGCGAAAGGTCTCAAGGACCTCGACGCCCAGCTTCGCAGAGCCTCGGGA
>JBAQLW010000099.1:0-2676 GCA_049302175.1 Rectinemataceae bacterium | reverse complement strand
GAAATGAAGGACGGCAAGCAGGTTTACAAAACCACCGACAATCCGTAACTTCGCTCGGTGCGGCCGGGCAGCCTGAGCTCCCCGGCCGCATTCTCCATTGACTCGGCCGCCTGTTCTGCCCAGAATAGTGCGGCCTCGCCCTTGTTATGGGGCTGCTTATTTCCGGGGCAAATTCAAAGTCGCGGCAAGCTGTCCGTATTTCCACCGCACTTAAAGGGAAAGCCAGAATGGGATCGATTTTCAACGCCCAGCAAATCGTCAACGGCCTTCAAGTAGGCTCAATCTACGCTCTTATAGCCTTGGGCTATACCATGGTCTATGGCATCGTGCGCCTCATCAATTTCGCGCACGGCGACTTCTATATGATAGGCGCCTACGCCTCCTATGGGGCGTTTTTTCTTTTTAACGCCTTGTTCGCCGGCAAGACTGGAGTCATAGCTTTTATCGTCCTCATCGCGTCGATGCTCTCAGGCGGGTTCATCGCCATGCTCGCGAACCGTCTGGCTTACAGGCCGCTACGCTACAAGCCGAAGCTTTCATCCCTCATCACGGCTATCGGCGTCTCGATGTTCCTCGAGTACTTTTTCTCAGCCCTTCCAATGATTGGGCCTTCCTACAGATCATTCCCCGACATTATCCCCAAGGTGCAGATAAATCTCGGCGTCGCGACGATTTCGAACTATGTCGTCATCGACATAGCCGTGGCAGCCGTCCTCATGATTGGCCTCACTATCCTCGTCCGCCATACCGTTCTGGGTAAAGCCATGCGCGCCGTATCCCAGGATAAGGACGCGGCCAGGCTGATGGGCATCGACATCGAGAAAGTGATCGGCTACACCTTCCTGATCGGCGGAGCCTTCGCAGGCGTGGCAGGCCTCCTCGCCGGGATGACCTATCCTCGAATTTTCCCCTACATGGGCGTACAGCCCGGCCTCAAGGCATTCATCGCTGCCGTACTCGGCGGCATCGGCAGCATTCCAGGCGCCGTGCTCGGGGCTTACATCATGGGCCTCGCCGAAACCTTCGCCTCAGCCTACAATTCGCTCATCGGCGAGGGAATCGCTTTCGCGATTCTCATCCTCGTATTACTAATCAGGCCCAGGGGCCTTCTCGGCGAAAAGACCGCCGACAAGATCTAGGAGAGCGCAATGCCTAAAATAAAACTACCCAAGCTGCTCATCGCCGCTCTCGTCCTCTATGGCTTCATAGAAGTGCTCTATAAAACCGAAGTGATGAACGGCTACATCCTCCACATCATCAACCAGTCTTTGATCTACGTCATCCTCGCGGTGAGCCTCAACCTCATCAACGGCATCACCGGCCAGTTCTCGCTCGGCCATATGGGATTCGCGGCCGTGGGCGCCTATGCCTCGGGAACCCTCACTACTATCATATTCAAGATCAACCCCAGCGCCCCCGGCGGCATGCCCATCTTCATCATAAGCATCCTCGTGGGAGGCATCGCGGCGGCCTTTATCGGCTTCCTGATCGGCTTCCCCTCGCTGAGGCTCAAGGGCGACTACCTGGCCATCGTCACGCTCGGTTTCGGCGAAATCATACGAACGGTTTTCAATAACATCGACTATGTGGGCGGCCCCCGCGGCCTCCTCGGCATCCCGAAGTTTTCCAACTTCACGGTGATTTTCATCGCCGCATTCTTCACCGTCGTTGTCATACGCAATCTCATCGAGTCTTCCCACGGCAGGGCCATGCTCTCGATACGCGAGAACGAGCTGGCCGCCGAACTCGTCGGCATCGACACGACGAAATACAAGGTGATCGCCTTCAGCGCGGGGGCCTTTTTCGCGGGCATTGCCGGTGGGCTCTTCGCCCATCTTCTCCAGCTCGCCCACCCCACCCAGTTCGGCTTCATCAAATCGGTCGAAGTCCTCATCATGGTCTACGCCGGCGGCGTAGGCTCCATTACAGGATCGGTGATAGCCGCCTTCGCCCTCACCTTCCTCTCCGAAGGCTTGAGAATCGGCATACGCAGCATAGCTGATCTCACCGGACTTCCGATCGGCGGCGAATGGCGCATGGTCATCTACTCACTGCTTCTCATCTTCATCATGCTTTTCAGAACAGAGGGTCTCATGGGAACAAAAGAATCCCGGCTGCTGAAAATCGGGGAGGCCGACTGATGCCAGCCCAACTCAGCATCCAGGGAATGACACATTATTTCGGCGGCCTTCGCGCGGTATCCACTTTCACCTACGAAGTGCCTCAGGGCTCGATCTATGGCCTCATAGGACCGAACGGATCGGGCAAGACCACCACCTTCAACCTGATCACCGGCATCTATACGCCCACCGAGGGCAAAGTATTCTTTGAAGGCAAAGACATCACCGGCCAAAAGCCCTACAAGATCGTTCAGGGCGGCATCGCGCGCACCTTCCAGAACCTCAGGATTTTCTCCAACCTGACTGCCATCGACAATATCAGAATTGCCCGGCACTACACCATAAAATCGGGGCTCATCAGCTCGATTCTCCGCCTTCCCTCCTTCAGAAAAGAGGAGAAGGAAGTGAAGAAGGAATCGGCTGCTCTCCTCGACCTCATGCATCTCTCCCGGCGGGCTGATGAACAGGCGAAGAACCTTCCCTATGGCGAACTACGCAGGCTGGAAATCGCCCGCGCCCTCGCCACCAAGCCCAAGCTCATCCTTCTCGACGAGCC
>JBAQLW010000098.1:0-1724 GCA_049302175.1 Rectinemataceae bacterium | reverse complement strand
GAGGCCGCCCAGGAGGATGAGGAGAATGGAGCTTTCACCGAGGGATCCCGAGCGATAGCCCATGAAGAGCTGGCGCATAAAGGCGCCGACATCGGAGGCGCCGAAGTAGGTAGCCACATCGGCGAGGGACGAACCTTGTTTCATGAGAGCGAGCGGCGTGGCCGTGCTCAAGGCGTCGGCCGCGAGCGGCAGGCCGTTGGGCATGGACCAGGTGGTGATCGCCGCCGGGAAGCTCATCAATAGGAAGGCGCGGCCGATCAGCGCGGGGTTGAAGGGATTGGCGCCCAGGCCTCCAAAGAACTCCTTGGCCACGACGATCGCGAAAACGGCGCCGAGGGCGGCCATCCACAACGGCGTAGCAGGGGGAAGGATAAGGGCGAGGAGAAGGCCGGTGATGACGGCGGAAAAATCGCCTATCGTCGTCGTAGCCTTGATAGCCTTGCGGAAGAGATACTCCGCGGCGACGGCCGAGCCTACCGACACGAGGATGAGGGCCAGCGCGGAGAAGCCATAGAGATAGATTCCGTAGCCCACGGCCGGAATCAAGGCTATGACCACAGAGAGCATCATCCGCGGCGTACTCACCGGCGTGAAGGAGTGGGGGCTCGACGAGAGCAACATGCCTTTAGCGGGCATTCTGGGCCTCCTTTTGTTTCAGAGCGCGCAGCACCTGCTTGCCTACCCTGAAGCGCTGCACCAGGTGGCGATGCGCAGGGCAGACGAAGGAGCAGGTTCCGCATTCGATGCAGTCCAGGAGACCGATCTTCTCGGCCTCCTTGTAGTCGCCGCTTTCAACCGCGATGGCGAGGAGGGCGGGCGAGAGCCTGCAGGAACAGGCGCGCATGCAGCGGCCGCAACGGATGCAGGTTTCTTCCTCGTAATGCTTCGCCTCTTCAGCATTCAGCAGAAGAACGCCCGAAGTGTTCTTCTGCACGGGAATCTGATAGTTGGGAACCGCGACGCCCATCATGGGTCCACCGTAGATCACCATGCCGATGGCGGCTTCGTCCACCTGGGCGAGCCCCGCGGCGATGATATCGGCCACCGGCGTGCCAATCGGCGCAATCACATTGGCGGGCTTCGTGCAGGCTCCGCCCGCTATGGTGAGACCGCGCTCGATGAGGGGCTTACCTTCCCTGAACGCGTCCACCATGGCGCAGAGGGTGCCTATATTCTGCACCACGCAACCCACGTCCATGGGAAGACCGCCCGAAGGCACTTCCTTGCCGGTGATGGCGGTGATGAGCATTTTTTCGCCGCCCTGGGGATACTTGGTCTTCAGGAGCTGAACGCGGATTTTCATGCCGTCCCGCGTGCGGGGGCTGGAAGCTATCGCCTTTTCAAGGAGGGGAATTGCGTGAGCCTTGTTCTCTTCCACGGCGATGACGCCTTCGGGAGCGTTCACGATCTTCATCGTGATCGCGACGCCCTCCACGACATCTTCGGGCCGCTCAATCATCGTACGCTCGTCGATCGTGAGGAAGGGCTCGCACTCGGCCCCGTTCGCTATGACGACGGCGATGGGCTTGGAGGGAGCCAGCTTTATATGGGTGGGAAAACCCGCCCCGCCCATGCCGACGATGCCGGCCGCGCGTACCCTGGTCAAAGCCTCGTCTTTCGTGCAGGCGAATGCGTCCAGGGGCGGCAGGAAGTCCACAAGCTCCTCGGGAGTCGCTGGCTCGCCTTCGGCGACGGGGGGAAGGGCTTCGATGACAATGCAGGGG
>JBAQLW010000097.1:0-6668 GCA_049302175.1 Rectinemataceae bacterium | reverse complement strand
GGTCACTCCCGGTCGATTCGCGGCTGCGCGCCCTCAGCTATTCGATTCCCGCCGCGGGGATAATGGAACGCGGGCTCGCCCTCTCCGAACTTCTGCCTCCTCTTATCGAAGTGTGGCGAATCGACTGCCTCGGCGCCAGCGGGACGAAATCGTGGACGGGGGATGACCTCGCCGACCGGCTTTCGGAGTTCTATATCGTCGAATCCACTTCCGGCTGGGATCTCCTGTTCCGTGGAACGAGAGTCGTGTCGCTCAGGCAGATAGACATCAGGGGAGACCAAAGCCAGGAAGGCGAATTGGAAGTCTGGCTCTCATGGGAAGGCGTCCCGGAGCTGAAAGCCGAAATCCAGCGTTGGTCCAGCCTCACGGGCATGAAGGTGCGGACCGTGGATGTGCCAGATACGCGCTCGAAACTCCTCGCGGTCCAGCGGGGCGGCGGCCGCGGTCCCGACCTCCTCATGATCCAGTCCGACAATGTTCCCGATCTCATCGCCGCTCAGGCTCTCCAGCCCCTCGACCGCATCGACGCGGGAGGCCTCGACGAAAAGGGAAAGGCTGCCTTCGGCCTGGATGGCCGGCTCTGGGCCATGCCTTTCTATTTCGACACGCAGCTCGTCTTCTACGACAGGAACCAGGTAAAGACGCCCCCGGACATGGCCTGGACAACTGCCGACCTGGAAAAACTGGCGGCGGAAATACGCGCGGGCGGGAAAAAACCCTTGTCCTGGAATGTCTATTCGGCGTACTGGCTCCTCTCCTTCGCCATGGGCTTCGGGAAGCCGGCCATAGCCGATCCCGACGGCGGAGTCCGCCCCGACGACCCGGGGACGAAGCGCGCGATATCCTGGATACTGGCGATGATCGACAAAGGCTACCTCGAGCCCCTCGAGCGCGATGCCATGGTGGCGCGCTTCGCCGCCGGCGACATAGCCATGATCCTGAGCGGCTCCTACTCCATCCCCGAGTTCGAGCGCATAGGCCTGGACTTCGGTGTAGCCCCCTACCCTGTGGTCGATTCGACAGGGAAGCCTGTCGTCCCCCTCCTCGACTACAAAGGTTTCGCGATGACGCGCACGACGAAGGCTCCGGTAAGCGCGCGAAGGCTTATCGAGCATCTTTCGGGCATCGGCGTGCAGCAGCGCTTTTCCGCGGCCCTCTCCAAGCTTCCGGCGAATTCAGAGGCATGGAAGGTTTCGGAGAAATCCAACCGCTACAACGCTGTTCTGGCGCGGAGCGCCGAGATCGGCGCCGTCATTCCCCCCAGCTCAGGCTACAGCGTCTACAAGAACACGATGTGGAAAATCCTGCGCTTCATACTGGCAGGCAGCATGAAGCCCGAAGCGGCCCTCGCCGAGGCGCGCCGCCTCATCGACGCCAACCTGGCGGACCGGTGATTCCTGGAACGGAGATCGACAGGCTACGGCCGAAAATTCATATGAAGGAGACTACGATGACCAAAGGAACGAAGAGGGCGCTCGCCATGAGCCTGGCGGCCTTGCTGATCCTGACAGGCTGCGTTTCGCGGCAGGCGCCGCCGGCTAAAGCGGAGGCACCGGAGGCGACTTCGGCCGCATCGGAAGCGTGGGAAGACTGGAGTGTCGAACTCGCGGGCTACAGGAAGGACATCCTCAGCCATTCCTACTACCAGAAGATCAAAGCCTCGGCTAAGGATTACGTCAAAAAAACCGTCGACAAGAAGGGCGTCGCCGTGAGCTATTCGGGCGTCCCCTTGAGAGCGATCATCGCCATGATCGATGGAGCCGACTCTGCCCACCCCTACGCTTTCGACGCCGACCTCTGGGCAAAGGGCTACGAGGTCACGCTGACTGCCTCAGACGGCTACTCGGCCACCTTCTCCACCAAGGACCTCGGGCCAGACGCCCTCATCCTCGCCGATACCGAGGACGGCACGCCGCTCGCCAGGCCTATGACCGTGGGCGATACGGCCAAGGGTCTCTGGGTGAAGGACCTCGTGTCGATCACGACGAGCCTCGCCTCCTCCAAGGCCGTCTCGGAGGCCGCTTCCTTCGCCCTCGAATTCGACATCAACGGCGTCAAGGCATCCTACACCCTCGCGGAACTGGAAAAAGACCCGGCCTATATGGAAAACAAGGGGAGCTTCACGACGAGCGCCGGCACAAGGTATTCCAATGTCTATGGCGGCGTTGGCCTGAGAGCCGTCCTCAGCCGCTTCATGAGCCTTTCGGCCGATGATTCCATCACCTTCATAGCCACGGACGGCTATGAGATGACCTATTCCGGCAAGCAGGTTCTCGACGAGACCGACGGCACCTGGATACTGGCCTTCAGGATGGACGGCGATTGGCTGCCCAAGGATCCCGGATACATTCGAACCGTGAAGATCGGTCCCAACGATCCCAATATCGACGGCCACAATTCGGTGAAGATGATCCGGCGCATCGTCGTCAAGCAGAAGGATTACAAGGACTTCACCATCGCCTACAGCGGGAAGCTGAACGGCACGATGGACAGGTCCACGGTGCAGTCCTGCGTCAGCTGCCACAGCAAGGAAGTGAGCTTTGAAAGGAAGGGGATCAGCGGCCAGTACGTGGGCTTCCCCCTCCAGCTTCTTCTCGCCTACGCTGATGACCCCGCATACCAGCCGCACAAGCAGGACGCGAGCATCCGGGCTTACGACGCGGCGGCGGCCAAGGCAGGCTACAAGGTTGAAGTGACGGCTGTCGACGGCTACAAGATCATCCTCGATTCGCGCGATCTCGACGCCAACAATGAGGTGATCCTGGCCATGTACAAGGATGGTGCCGGGCTCGACCCCAGCGAATTCCCCCTTGTCCTCGTGTGGGACAAGAACATCGCCCGGCTCCCCGAGGGCATCAAGAACGTGAAGCAGATCCAGTCGATCAATCTCGTTTTCTAGGGAAGGGATGAACGCCTCGATTCTCGGTCGATCCAGGATGGCGAAATTGGCCATCCTTCCTCTCGCCCTCCTCATTCTGGCCGCGGGCATCCTCCCCTTCTTCACCGCCGCGGCCAGCTCCCTCTATCACGACAGCTACGGCCAGGCCGCCTGGGCTGGCCTCGACAATTTCAAGGCCCTCGTCGAGGACAGGGCATTCGTCCTATCTCTGGGCATAACGCTGGGATGGGCTCTTCTTTCGGCCAGCCTCTCCCTCCTCATAGGCTTTGTCCTCGCCTCCGTCCTCCATGAGGCGCGAAAGGGCTTCAAGCTTCTCTTCGCCGCCATCCTCGTGCCCTGGGGCGTGCCTTCCTTCATATCGGTACCCATCTGGAGGATGGTCATCCACGGCAGTGGCGGTCAATCGATTCTCTCCGCCCTCCTGGGCAGGGAGATCAACCTCCTCACCGACCCCGTCGCGGGCTTCACGGCCGCCCTCGCCGTCGACGTCTGGCTGAGTGTCCCCCTCGTCGTCTTCGCCCTCTACGCCTCCATGGGTTCGGTGAACCGGAGCGCGATGGAAGCCGCCCGCCTGGATGGGGCGAATTCCTGGACGATAGCGCGCTGGATCCGCGCGCCCCAGACCCGCTCGACCCTAATCGTGATGTGGGCCCTCGATTTCGTGAAGTCCTTCAAGGAATTCCAGGTGCCCTTCCTGATGACAGCCGGCGGCCCGCCCTTCATCGGCGGCATCACGGAAAAGAACATCCTGGGCGCGACGACAACCCTCGAAATCTTCCTCTACGACGCTTTCAGGAACGAAAGCGACTACGGCATACCCTCGGCATACGCCGTCGCCGTGGGAATCCTGGTGATCCTGCTGGTAGTCCTCTGGTTCAGGCTCAGGAAGGGGGCGGCCGAGAGAGAGCTGACGGTGCAGCCGAAGATCGGCGGCGATGCCGCTGACTTTCTCTGGCGAACCGCCTGCCTGGCCGCGAGGATTCTAGCCATTGCGTCGGCTGTCGCCGTCATCTACGCCGTCGTTTGGCTTTCGTTCTCAGGCCTTTCGGCCGTCTACATCGACCGTCTCCTGCCCCGTTTCCTCTCGTTTCGCCCTTATCTGACCATCCTGCGCGACGAAGGCATACTGCGATATTTCTGGAACACCTTTCTCGCCGCCGGCGCGACAGCCCTGCTCATACCTGCCTTCACCCTGCCGGCGGCCCTCGCCCTGTCGCGGGCGAAAGCCGACCGCTCGGCGAAGGCCTTCGCCTTCCTGCAGGCCCTGGGCATGACGGGCGGTATCCACTCGCTCATACCCCTCTTCATCCTCTTCAGGATCCTGGGCCTTCTGGGAGGCTATGTTCCCCTCGTGACCGTATACCTCTTCCACGCCCTGCCCTTTTCCCTCTTCACGCTGAAAACCTTCCTGGACCGCCTGCCCCCAAGCTACGAGGAGGAAGCCGCACTCGAGGGCATGAAGCCGCTTTCCTATATCCTGCGGATCATCGCCCCCCTCGCCGCCCCCGCCCTGGCCGCGGCCATGATGACGGCCTTCATCTCGGCCTGGAACGGCTTCCTCGTTCCCCTCGTCTTTCTCACCGACGACAGGCTCTACACCATAGGCGTAAAGCTCCATTCCTACGTGGGATCGGTGGCCTCGGGCAATCCCCGCTGGAATATCTTCGCGGCGGCCAGCGTCGTGAACATGATTTTCGTCGGTCTGCTCCTCTGGCGCTTCAAGAATCCCCTGAGGCAGAACGATCTCGCCGAGGGCGAAGACTGAAAATCTATCGCAGGACGGGGAAGAGCCTGCCGGAACGAAGCCCGAAGGCGGGATTTCCCTCCAGATCCATGCCAGCGAATAGCGAAAGCTCGAAGGGGGTGAGGCCGGCGAAGCTCATCGTGCCGCTCAGGGCCATGCCGATGGCACAAGCGTCGGGCAGGGAACCTAGGCTGTCGGCCGCCAGCCAGGCGCCGTCGACATAGGGGCCGAACTCCACGTTCTTGACGAGGAGAATCTCCCCGGCGTCGAACTCGAGGGCCCTGGCCAGCCAGACCAGCTCCAGGTTGGCCACCGTGGCGAGGGGAGCCTTGCCGGCGGGAAGGATGCCCCTGTAGGCGTCCTCCCGCTCGAGGTCTAGGCCCGGGTCCAAGCCCGAGGCGTCGAAGCGGAGGGCCGTTCTCCCCCGAAGGGCCGCCGTGCCGATGTTCGCGAGCCCCGCTTTGAGTATTGTTTCAGGGCCATAGCGCAGGGAGCCCGCCAGGCTGTCCGCGAAGGCTCCCGCTTTCGCGGAGAGAAAGCCAGTCCAGGCGCCGTCCCGATGGGCTCGCCCCGAGAGGCCGATCTCGGCGAGGAGGCCTGAGCGAGCTTCCCAGGAGGAGGCTCCAGACAGGATGGGCAGGATCAGGACGGCATCTGCATAGGGCGTGAAGCGAGGATCATCGCTCCTGGATGACCAGGAGAGGGCGGCCAGGGCTTCGACGCTGTGCGTTTCAACGCATAGCGCTTCCAGGAACAAGTCCGCCGCCTGGCCGAAATCGCCCCAGAGCCTCAGCTCGGCCGAAGCGCGGAGCGCACCGAAGGGATTGGAGGAGAGGCTGGCGGCCAGGCCCCATTGGCGGCCGGCGAGGCCGGCGAGACCGACAATCGAAGAGAGGCTGGCCTTGGCCTTTCCGGCCGAGCCGACCATGGCCAGCCCGAGATACGCCTGGCCGCCCAATGCCATAGGCGAAGGCTCGAAGGCGTCGAGAATCCTGGCCCTCAGCGTGAAGCGCAGCGAGGGAGGAAGGGCCGGGAGAATGCCCTGCCGTAGGTCGGCCAGGCGCGAAGGGATCCTTTCTTCGTACATAGCCCTTGCCGCGGCGAGTTCGGGCGAAAGAGGCCTGTGAAGCGCGGAAGGCGGCAGCAGTCCGGCGAAAGCGCCGATCGAGGTGAGGGCGCTTCGCCTTCCATGCTCGATGATAGCCTCGGGGCTTGAAAACTCCATGTAGGAGATATTCTCCACCTCGTTCCTGATGACGAAGGGTTTGACGGCCAGCAGGTCTTCCATTCCCGCCCTCGTCTTGCCTATGTCGAAGCTGCGGTTCAGGACGGTGAGGGGATTGGAAAAACTCATGCTCTTGTCATAGAGTGCCGTGGAGACGATGAGGAGGGAGGAATGCCTGGCCGCTATTTCCACGGGGACGAGGTTCGTGGAGCCCCCGTCGACGAGGAGAAAGTCACCCAAGGCCACGGGCTCGAATATCGCCGGCATGGCGAAGGTGGCCGCCATCACCCTGGCGAATTCACCAGCGGCCAGCTCCACCTGGCGCCGCGTCTTGAGGTCCTCAGCCGTGACGATGATGGGGATGGGAGCCTTGGAAAGATCCTGGCGCCCTACCATCATCTCGACGGCTGCCGTGAAGGCATCGGCGTGGATGATGCCGCCCTTCGTAGGCAGAACGGGAACGAGGTAATCCTCGAAGGGGAGGGCCGACACGATTTCGGCCATCCTGACGGGCGGAATGCCGGCCGAATAGAGCATGCCGATGACAGCGCCCATGGAGTTGGCGACGATGAAGTCGGGGCGTATGCCCGCCGCCTCGAGCTCCTGGATGACGCCGATGTGGGCAAAAGCCCTTGCCGACCCGCCGGCGAGGACGAGGCCGAGGGGCTCCCTGCCTTCCTCGGCCCTGATCCGGTTGAGGCGTGCCTCGAAGGCCTCCCCACCGACGGCGATGGGCTCGACGATGATCCTGAAGGTATCGAAGGGAGGGAAGGCCGTATCGACCCCCTGGGACAGGGCGC
>JBAQLW010000096.1:0-1689 GCA_049302175.1 Rectinemataceae bacterium | reverse complement strand
GCCGAGAGGCTGGCTGAAGCCAAGGCCAAGGCGACTAGTATGGACATTTTTGCGTTTCTTTTCACTTTGCTCTTCTGGAAATACTTTTATACGCGCATTGCGGCATTGCCGTCCAACTACACAGACTATGGGACGGGCCGGCAATAATGCCGATCCGCCCCACCGTACTCAGGAACGATTCGCCTCGACCGCGAACTTCTTTCCGTATTCCCGCGCCGCGGCGAGCCCCGCTTCGTCGGGGTTCCACAGGTTTTTGAGCCCTTCGCCGACGACTTCGAAACCGCTCGCGCCCATAATTTCGGCGAGCACCTTGTTGCCCTCGCCCGACCATCCATAGCAGCCGAAGACCCCGGCCTTCTTGTTCTTGAACTTCAAGCCCTTGATCTCCTCGAGAACGCCCGCCACGGCCGAGAGAACACCTGCGTTCACGGTCGGAGAGCCGACGAGGATGGCCTTGGATCTGAAAACATCGGTGATGGCGTCGTTCCTGTCAGATTTGCCCACGTTGTGGAGCCGCACTTCGGTGGAAGGAGAAGCCTCCGTGATACCCTTGGCCATGGCCTCGGCCAGCTTCCTCGTCCCGCCCCACATCGAATCGTAGATGATGGCGATGCGGTCTTCCCTGTAGTTCTGCGCCCACTCTGCGTACTTGCCGACGATCTGCAGGGGATCCTTCCGCCAGATGACGCCGTGGCTCGTCGCGATGATGTCGACGGGCAGACCCAGGCCGACCACCTCGTCGATCTTCGCCTTCACGAGGGCGCTGAAGGGCGTGAGGATGTTCGCGTAGTACTTGATGCATTCGGCCCAGAGCTCGCCCTGGTCCACGAGATCGTTGAAGAGAAGCTCCGACGCGTAGTGCTGCCCGAAGGCGTCGTTCGAGAAGAGGATGGCTTCGCCCGCCAGATAGCTGAACATGGAATCGGGCCAGTGAAGCATGCGCGCCTCGACGAACACCAGCTTCTTGCCGTTGCCTACGGGCAGTTCATCCCCGGTCTTCACGACATGAAAGTTCCAGTCCTCGTGATACTGGCCTTTGAGCGACTTCACCGCATTGGCCGTGCAATAGACGGGAAGACCGGGCCGGCGGCGCAGAAGCTCGGGGAGGGCGCCCGAATGGTCCACTTCGCCATGGTTCTGGACGACGGCGTCGAGCCTGGCCAGAATGCCCTCGGCCTCGAGGTTGTCCACGAATTCCTTGGCGAAGGGCTCCCATACCGTGTCGACGAGGACTGTTTTCTCCTCTTCGATCACGTAGGAGTTGTAGCTCGAGCCCTTGTGCGTCGAATATTCCTCGCCATGGAACTTCTTGAGCTCCCAGTCTATCTTTCCCACCCAGGACACATTGCCTTTCACATGCTTCTTCATGGTTGTCTCCTTCCTTCCAGAATCCATGCCTGAAGTATACGCCATTCCTGCGCCATCGCGCGGTAACATCTGTTACAAAGTTAAAAATCGGGGTCAGACCCCATTTTTTAACTTTTGTAGTAACGCGCGAGGTCGTAGGGCGAATAGATGCCCTTGTCGGTGACGATGCCATCGCAGAGCTTGGGCGGGGTGATATCGAAGGCGGGGTAGAAGCCATGCACGCCCTTCATGGCGGTGCGGACGCCCATGGCTTCGAGGACGTCGTTCTCGTCGCGCTCCGCGATCGTCACGCTGTCGATGCCGGGGTGCTCGCGGTTGGGC
>JBAQLW010000095.1:0-7382 GCA_049302175.1 Rectinemataceae bacterium | reverse complement strand
TACGTGGGGGCTCCTGAGACAGCGCCCGTGGATGCCTCCACCGCCTGCCTCGTGGCGGGCTATCCCTGCTTCTCGGGCGAGATTCACAATCTGGAAGCGGGGGCGGCAAAAGCCCACGCGGCGGGCGCTCTCTTTATCGTCCAAACTGACCCGATACTATGCTCGATCCTCAAGAGCCCGGGGGCTCAGGGCGCTGATATCGTCGTCGCCGAAGGTCAGTGCCTGGGCAATCCAATGAATTTCGGCGGACCGTTCCTCGGCATGATGGGAGCCACGGAAAAGCTCATGCGCAAGCTGCCCGGTCGCATCGTCGGCGAAGCGAAGGACCATGACGGCAGGCGGGGTTTCGTATTGACCCTGACCGCCCGCGAGCAGCATATACGCCGCGAGAAGGCCGTCTCCAATATCTGCTCCAACCAGGGTCTGTCCATGCTCCAGTCATGCATCTACATGGCGGCCATGGGGGCGGGAGGCTTGAGGGCCGTAGCTTCCCTCTGTCACGACAAAGCCCACTACGCCGCGGCCTCGATCGCTTCGATTCCCGGCTTCAAGGTGCTGACGAATACCTTCTTCAAGGAATTCCTCGTACGGACGCCCACACCGGCGGCCGATATCTATGCCGCCCTCACGAAGCGCCGAATCGTGCCGGGTTTCCCTATGTCACGCTACGACGCTTCCCGGACATACGAACTCCTCGTCTGTGTCACTGAGATGAACACCAAGGCGGAAATCGATAGGCTGGTGGCCGCGCTCAAGGAGGTTTCGGCATGAATCTCGTCCACGAACCTCTTGTATTCGAACTCACAAGCCCAGGCCTCATCGGCTGCGCCCTCCCCGCCTCCGACGTGCCGTCAGCCCCCCTTCCGAAAGGCTTGGAGCGCGAATCCCTCGCCCTGCCCGAACTGGACGAGCTGACGGTGGTCCGCCATTTCACGAGGCTTTCGCAGAAGAACTACTCCATCGATACGCACTTCTATCCCCTCGGTTCATGCACGATGAAGTACAACCCCAAGGCCAACGAGGTCGCGGCCGGAATGGCAGGATGGCGCAACGCCCACCCCCTCGTCGGCGACGCCCTCTCGCAGGGCGCCCTCGAACTGATCTGGAAGCTTCAGACCAGTCTCGCCGAAATCGGAGGTTTCGCGGCAGTATCCCTGCAGCCGGCTGCTGGAGCCCATGGCGAGTTTTCGGGCGTCCTCATGATTCGCGATTATCTCAAAGCCAAGGGGCAGGGGCAGCGCATCAAGATGCTCATCCCCGATTCGGCCCACGGCACCAATCCCGCCTCCTGCACGATGGCGGGCTTCGTCACCCAGACCATTCCCTCGGGACGCGATGGCAACATCGATATCAAGGCCCTGGCGGCCTCCCTCGACAACACGGTCGCGGGCATCATGATCACCAATCCCAACACCCTCGGACTCTTCGAGCGGAACATCGGCAGGATCGCGCGGATGGTCCACGAAGCCGGCGGTCTCGTCTATGGCGACGGTGCCAACATGAACGCCCTCACCGGGGTTTTCAAGCCGGGCAAGAGCGGCATCGATGTCATGCACTTCAACCTGCACAAGACCTTCTCCACGCCACACGGCGGCGGAGGTCCCGGCTCGGGCATGGTTGCCGCGGTAAAGATGCTCGCGCCCTACCTCCCTGGACCCATCGTGGCGAAAAAGGGTGGAAAATACGCGCTTTCGATGCCCGAGAAGAGCATAGGGAGGGTGAAAGCCTTCCATGGTAATTTTGGCGTCCTCGTGCGCGCCTATACCTATATCAGGATGGAAGGCGCCGACGGATTGAGGAGGATTGCCGAAAACTCAGTCCTCAACGCCAACTATCTGAAGGCTCGGCTTGAAAAAGCATACAAGCTGAAATATACGCGCAACTGCATGCACGAATTCGTGGCGATGGGCGATATCGCTCCAGGCATCCATACCCTGGATATTGCCAAACGACTCATCGACTATGGTTTCCACCCACCGACAATCTACTTCCCTCTCATAGTGCCCGAAGCCTTGATGATAGAGCCGACGGAAACGGAGAGCAAAAGGAACCTCGATGCCTTCGTTGAGGCGATGCTCGCCATCGCGGAGGAAGCAAAATCGAGTCCTGAACTCCTGCACGAAGCGCCTTCGACCACACCGGTCGGACGCATGGACGAAGTGGCGGCTGCCCGCAATCCCGTGCTCTGCTACAGGGGATGATGGATAGCTGAGGTGGATGCCGTGACCGATGCCGTGCAAGATATAAAAATATCTTTACTCGCCACCGACTCTGTGCTTTACTAGTATGTATTGAAACATGTTCGGAGGCTGTGTGCCGCTAATATTCATCTTGCTGTCCTGTGCCTTGGCATCGACCCTCGTGCCGGCTATTCTGTTTTTCGCCAACAAACAAGGCCTCTACGATTCGATCGATGAGAGGAAGATACACAACGGCAATATCCCCCGCCTCGGCGGCATAGGAATTGCGTCAGCCTTCCTGGCTACCATTGTCATATTGAAGTTGTTCCAGGGACCCTTGGCCGAGGAATTCAGTAACACTTACAGCATCTGGCCCATCCTGGCTTCCGGAGCGGTGATATTCTCCATCGGTCTCATCGATGATCTCATGGATCTTCGGGCTAGAATCAAGTTCTTCATCGAAGCGCTGATAGCAATATTTCTCATGGCATGGGGATTTCGCTTCAAGGTGATCATGGTCCCCTGGGGGAACGGAGCCCTGAGCCTGGGCCTTCTCTCCTATCCCATCACTTTTCTCTGGATCGTCGGCATCACGAATGCGATGAACCTCATAGACGGATTGGATGGCTTGGCTGGAGGGATAGCCTTCATAGCCTCCCTGACCTTCGGTCTATTCTTTTGGGCTCAAGGTTCGATCATGTCCGCTGAACTCTGCTTTGCCGTCACGGGATCGGTGGCAGGTTTCCTCATATTCAACCTGCCTCCCGCCAAGATATTCATGGGTGACTCCGGAAGCCTATTTCTCGGTTTCTGCATGGCCATCCTGCCCCTTCTCGGCCAAGGCGAAACCAAGGCTGAAATAGGCATCATCGCCGCTTCGACAATTCTGGCGATACCGATTTTCGATACCTTCGCGGCCATGTACAGGCGAAGGAAAGCTCATGTATCCTTTTTTACGCCCGACAAGGGTCATCTTCACCATGTACTTCTCGGAAAAGTCAAATCCCCCAGCCTCGTGCTGCTGATCATCTATGCGATCGACATACTGCTCTCCTCGGCCGCACTGACTACACTCTTCCTGAGCAGGGCATGGAGCCTTTCGATGAAGCTCGCCGCCCTCGTCGCCATCGGAATTTTCTTCAGCGCCATCAATCGTGTGGGGGAAAAGTCCGTAAATCCCCCTGTATAGAATTTTTCATTTTTTGGTTTCGGCTTTTTCAGCGTTGGAATAGAGAAAGCGCTTGATTTTCTGCGTTGGCGTTTTTTCGAAGGGGCCTTCCTGGAGCTTTATCGTGTGGATCCTGGAAAACGAGGTAAGCCTGGCATTGGCTTCCTTGCGGATAGTCTCGAGGAGCCTTCCGGCAGCCTTTTCCGCGTCACCCCATGCCTGGCCTATGGAATGGGCGACAGATTTTTCGGCGCTGACCAGGGCGCTACCCATCCTTGAGGAGATATCCTCAGCTACGTCCAAACCGTCCTGAATTCTTGCCTCGAGATTTTCCAGCACTTCGCTTTTGAGGTAGACAAAAGCGGTGAGACCGGCTTCCCCGTCGACGACAAGGGATTCGGCCACATAGGGCGACTGGTTGAGGACAGCCTCGATCTCCTCGGGGTAGATATTCTCGCCCGACGCACCGAGTATCATGGTTTTCAATCGCCCCTTCACGAAAATCCGCCCTTTCGCATCGATAAATCCCAGGTCTCCCGTCTTGAACCAACCATCCTCGGTGAAGGCTTCCTTTGTCCTTTCTGGATCCTTGAAATAGCCCTTGAAGATGTTGGCTCCCTTCGCCTGTATTTCTCCCGTGCCTGTTCCTGCTGAGGGATCGGCGATCCTGATTTCGACGCCCTTGAGGGCTGGACCAGTCGAATGGAGGAAGGTCCGGCTGGGCGGGCAGCCCGCGAGGAGGGGCGAACTTTCGGTGAGTCCGTAGCCGATCGCGTAGGGAAAGCCGGCTTTCTTGAGGAAGTCCTCGACATCGGATGACAGGGGAGCGCCCCCGACGCCGAAAAACCTGATTCTGCCCCCGAAGGTCTTCCTGAGTTTTATACCGGCGAAGCGGATGAGGAGGGGTTTGAATACGGGGCTGGAATACAGCTTCATGCCTTCCAGCGTGGGCTTTATGTTTGAACGGTAGATCTTCTCGATGACGAGGGGCACGGAAAGCATGATCGTCGGTCTCACCGCTTTCAGCGCGGGAAGAAGGACGGTGGCCGATGGCGGTCTGTCCAGGTAATGGATATGGGAGCCTGAGAGGAGGGGTATGACGAATCCGATAGTGAACTCATAGGTGTGGGCCAGGGGCAGGATGGAAAGGAGGCGGTCGGTTCTATGGAGTATGATGATGGATCGGCAGCCGAAAGCGTTGGACAGTATATTCCTGTGGCTCAACATGACGCCTTTCGAGAGTCCCGTGGTGCCCGAGGTGTAGACCAGCATCGCCACATCGTCAGGGTCGGGCGAACTGGGCCTGAATTCCGATGGATCCCGGCGCAGCGGCTGTCGGTTTGAAGAATTTTCGCTCTCCATGTCTCTCAGCGCCCCATCTTTTATATCGAGGAGGAGGGCGGAAAGGCCAAGGGCTTTGATTTTCTGGAAGAGCCTATCCGAACAGATGACGGCTTTGGCTTCCGAATGAACGATGATGTTCCTGATCTGCTCGGCGGTGAAATCGGTGAGGATAGGGACGACGACAGCTCCCGCGCGCAGAATTCCGAAGTACGCGATGCCCCAGTGGGGCGAATTCTCAGCCAGGAGGGCGACTTTGTCGCCCTTTTCGATGCCCAGCGACGCGAGCATGGCCGCAAGTCTGGCGGAATGCTTTTCGATGTCGCCATAGGTGAAGCGCTCGCCGCCGACCATGGAAAGGGCTGGCAGGTTCGTGTAGCGTTTCCCGCTCTTCTCGATCATCCCGACGAGGGTAAAATCTTCCAGAACGTACACTGGCTATCTCCTGTATGGTTCATTCTAGCGCGAAAAACGGGAGTTGCGCCAGTGACGTTCTGTCCTGCTTTTCTCAATCCCTGCCGAAAACCGATATGACACCTGAAGTTCCCCCGCCAAGGATGAAGGCTCCTCTTGTATAGCCGAGAGTGTTCGCGTCTGCTATACAGGCCTGCGCGCAGGATGAGGCTGAAAAAACCGCAGTGTTCAAAGGCATCCTGTCGGCTGCCATATCGAAAAACGCGAGACTGTCGCCTCCTGCCACGGCCAGGATCTCGCCCCCGCCTTCAGGCGAGGGCCCAGACGCGATACATTTCGCGCCATCGACCCCGTAGGGAAGGCTGAAAGAAGAGGACTGGGTATAGGGGGAGGATGGATCCGTTCGGGAGAAACAGAGAATTTCATCCTCGTCGCAGAGAACATAGAATGCGTCACCTTCCTCCGATACGGCGATCGACGTAGGGTGATAGGGACCGCAGGCAGAGTCGCCAGCGATGGTCGAGGTGAGCAGGAGTTCCGAGCCTTCGTCGAGCACATAGATTGAGGATGCCTCCTTGACGCTGACGACGATGCTCCCCGATCGCGTAACTTCAATATCCTGCAACATAGGTGAGGTAGTCGGCGGATTGAGCCCGCAGCTTGCGGTGAAGTGTAGCCCTGATCCATCGACAACGAAGGTGTAAATACTCTTGTTGGCATTGGCTGCTGCATAGAGCTTCCCGCCGTCGGCCGAAAAACAGAGACCGCGGATGGAATCCATGTCGGCCGGAGCGCCATTCCCTGGCATCGCTACGAAGGTCTCCAGGAACAGTCCACCTTCATCGAGCCTTGCCAGCCAGATCCAATTGGAAACCGAGTTCGATGCCGCAACGATGCGCCCGTCGTTCGACACAGCGAGCCGGTCGGCATTCTTGTAGTCATTATTCACCCTCATCTTATTCCGCCAGAGCCTGATCCACGAAGCATCGATGGAGAGGCAGGCCGCGCCAGGGCTGGCTATGGGATCGAGTTCCGCGCCATACCCAGCCGCGAAGGCATGGAGAGCTCCTTCCTCATCAAAACCTGATATCGCTATCAGCCCCGAAGGCGAGGTGGCGACGGCTTTGACTGCGCTCGCGCTACCTGTGCCGTTGGTAAAGGCTCCTGTCGTCTCTCCCAGGGATGGCCCCATGGCGGCGGCGTAATTATAGCTAGCCCTCCAGCTGAAACCTGAATCCTCGCAAGCCCTGCCCGCGTCGAGGGTTACCGACGCCGATCCGCTGCGGAATGATTGCTGCGATTCCTCGACGAAATCGGCCCGCAGCACAGAGACCGGCGAAGGACCCGTCGCGCGCGGATAGGCGAAAGTGCCCGCCGGCAAGAGGCCGCTGTTACCGACGATCTCCACGCCGGGGCCAGATTCCTCCCCATTGCTGTACCAGCGCCTGAGCATGGTTTCTCCCGCTTCAGGCTGGTAGCGGGAGATGGCGAGGGGCAGTGGCTGGACATTTTCGGAAAAACTGTGCTCAACCGATACGATGGGCGCGGGCAGAGCCGAGGCAGGATACAGGACAGCCGAAAGGTCGACGACAGGCATGCCCATCTCGATAGTGCAGCTGCCGCTCGTCATGAATCCTGCCACCACGAGGATGGTTTCCACGCAACCACCCGAGACGATCCCATCCGAACTCGAGAGCTTCAGGTTGATGCTGTAGTGTCCGGCAGCGAGACTTTCGAAGGCGAGTGTCGCCTGTTCGGCGGGAATATCGATGGGGAGGGCTGTCGAGCCCTGTGGAGCGGGCTTCCCCGGCAACCCTTTGTAGGAGAGGCTGCCGGCAATACGCCCGCCCGCCGGCACCTCCAGGTTCTTTTCGATGGCAAGGCTGAGGTCGCCGGAGCCTTCGACTGGAAAGAGGACTATCTTGGCCGAAGTGGTCCTACCTGGCTGTAGAAGACAGATCGACGAACCCGACGCGACTTCCTTGTCGCCCGCCGAAAATGCTTTGATGCCTATCGTCCACTCGCCAGGCGGCAACTTGTGTTCGATGGCTGTGTCCGAGCTGTCAAGCGAAAGCTCGGCGCCTCCTGGCCCTGTCCCTGAAATCATGAAGCGCGAAGGACTCCAGTCTTCCGAGGGTGCGATGGATGCAGGCTTGGCTCCTCCCTTCGCGATCGCCCGGGATGAAGCGAATATCGGGTCGCACTGCAGGTTGAGTGCGAGCGTACCCATTCTGGAGTTCTGGAGTCCGGCGCATGAAACCACGAGTGCCAGCGCGGGC
>JBAQLW010000094.1:0-1766 GCA_049302175.1 Rectinemataceae bacterium | reverse complement strand
ACGTCGCCCTGGGCTGAACCGGCGTCTGAGGCGCGCCGAATCCTCCTTATTGTCCTCTCGAGTCCGAAGATGCCACCGATCTTGTATTCCTTCGCGTTGGAGCCGTCGAACACCTGGTCGAAGAAGATCTTCTGGATCGTGAACTTGGCGTCGTAGGCATACTTGACGTCGGCAGCCGTCATTCACCCCGTCAGCGAGGGCGTAAGTGACGTTGGCATCCTCCGTCGGGTCAGTAATAAAATTTGAACGCTCACTTGACAATGGATAGGTTATCAAATATTCTTTGTACATAGGAAACTATATACGTTCTTATAGTTTCCTTGGTTTTTAAAAGCAATCGCGTTTTCGGAAAATAGTACTTATGATTATACGTCAGGATACTGTGCATTGATTTTTCAATATTTCGAATGCAAGGAGGCTGATGAAATGACAGAAAGAAGCTTGACTGAAAGCATAAAAAGCATCGGTGTAAAACAAGTCTTGCATTACCTGGACTCCGATCCCGACGCCAACATTCCTAAGATTTTATCTTGGGTCGACCGGTTTGACCGCCATGACCAGATAAAAGACAAACGAACCGCGTTGCACGCGGTGCTCGAGGATCATTCCAGCAATTGGTACGGCTTTTTAAAAAGCATCTACGCCGATATCGATCCGGAAGTCCGCAAAACCATCTTCGAAAACCTTGTCCTCAATTCCGCTGTGATCGGCCCAGAGCGCACGATGAAATTGAAGAAGCAATACGAGTGCAATATCCCTTGGGCCATCCTGATGGACCCCACCTCGGCCTGCAATCTCGACTGCATCGGATGCTGGGCCGCCGATTACGGGAACAAGCTCAATATGGATCTTGAGACCCTCGATTCGATCATCGTGCAGGGGAAGAAACTTGGTATCTTCATGTACATCTATTCGGGTGGCGAACCCCTCGTACGCAAGAACGATATCGTCACCCTCTGCGAAAGGCACCCGGAATGCATGTTCCTCGCCTTCACCAACGCCACACTCATCGATGAAGCCTTCGCCGACACGATGCTGGAGGTCAGGAACTTCGTCCCGGCCATAAGCGTCGAGGGATTCGAGGAAGCCACCGATTCGAGGCGCGGGAAAGGAACGTACAAGAAAATCATCGCGGCCATGGAAATCCTCAAAAGAAAGAAGCTCCCCTTCGGAATATCCTGCTGCTACACCAGAAACAACACCGAGGAAATCGGAAGTGAAGCATACATCGATGACATGATCGCAAAGGGCGCCAAATTCGCATGGTTCTTCACCTACATGCCCGTCGGAAAAGATGCTGCACCTGAGCTGATGGTTACTCCCCAACAGCGCGAACACATGTATCACCAGATCCGAACTTGGCGGACTTCAAAACCCCTCTTTACCATGGATTTCTGGAACGACGGTGAATATGTGAAAGGCTGCATCGCCGGCGGGCGCAGTTACCTCCACATCAACGCCAACGGGGACATCGAGCCCTGCGCCTTTATCCATTATTCCGACTCCAATATCCGCGAGAAGAGCGTGCTCGACGCGTGCCGGTCCCCTCTGTTCATGGAATATAGGAAGGGACAGCCTTTCAACGACAACCACTTGCGGCCCTGCCCCCTGCTGGACAACAAGGGCAACCTGATCAGGATGGTTGAAGCTTCTGGGGCAAAATCCACGGATATGCAACAGCCGGAGGATGTCCACAACTTGAGCGCCAAATGTGCGCAGGCCGCGGATAATTGGGAACCAGTCGCCAATCGTCTGTGGAACGAGCG
>JBAQLW010000093.1:0-1886 GCA_049302175.1 Rectinemataceae bacterium | reverse complement strand
CAGCGCCTTATATTTCAAAGCCTGCACGGCAAAACCCGTATATTCCTATTCGACGAGAGGAGCATCGGCCTCTCTGTCGGCCTTGGAAATCGTGGGTGACAAGAAAGGATCAAGCTTCATCATCGAGGCGAACGAGTCGCTCGACGGTCAGGGCAAAAGCCTGCGATTGCCCGCCAGGATCAATCTGCCCGGAGAATTCAACATAGCCAACAGCCTCGCGGCTCTGATCGCGGTTTCCGCCGCGCTCGAGAGGCCATGGCACGAATTTCTCCCTCTTCTGCCCGGCCTGAGGCCTGTCAGGGGAAGAATGATGAACATCGAGCGGGGCCAACCCTTCGAGGTGATCATCGATTATGCCCATACGCCCTCATCGTTCGAATCGATCTTGCCACCGCTCAGAAAACGGGTTGAGGGCAAGCTGTTCTGCCTCTTCGGTTCCGGCGGCGAGAGGGATACGGAGAAGCGTCCGCGGCAGGGAGAGGTGGCTTCGCGCTTCTGCGACATCGTCATCCTCACCGACGAGGATCCGAGGGGCGAAGATCCTATGGCATTGCTTGAGGACATAGCATCGGGCTGCGGCAACCTGGAACGCGGCGAGAAGCTTTTTCTCATACCCGACAGACCGACGGCAATCCGCAAGGCCTTCTCCATGGCAGGAGCCGGTGACGCCGTGCTCCTCCTGGGCAAAGGGCACGAGAATTCGATAATCTATGCAGACCGTACGGTGCCCTATGACGAAGAAACCGAGGCCCTGGCCGCGCTGAGGGATTTGGGCTTTTCGGCCGATCCCATCCCAGGATTCTGAAACCAGGAAAGGAAGCGGAATGAAGACAATCGCGATACTCTACGGCGGCAAATCCGGCGAACATGAAGTCTCGCTCATCTCGGCGGCCAGCATAGTCAGGCAGCTCGATGCGGCGAAATACAGGCTCCTCCTCATCGGCATAACGAAGAAGGGTACATGGCTTCTCCAACCCGAGGCAGTGCTCGATGAAATAAAGTCCGACGATGCCGGGAAACGGCCTGGCATGCTTGGTCTTCCAGCTATCGGCTCGGGACAGAAGGTATTTGTTGCTCCGGGAGCCGGTCTCGCCATGGAAAAAAGCGGCGGAAAAACCGAGGCTCTGGACTGCGACATCGTTTTTCCCGTGCTTCATGGCACTTTCGGTGAGGATGGCACCATTCAGGGCCTCCTCGAGTGCGCTGGAATTCCCTATGTCGGCGCCGGCGTATTGGGTTCGGCCATAGGCATGGACAAGCAAGTGGCCAAGGAGCTTTGGCTGCGTGAAGGCCTTCCCGTCGTCGATTCGATCCCGGTGAGAGGGTCGGATAGGACCGATCGGCAGTTCATGGCCAGCCTTGCCAGAAAAGTCGAGGCTCGTTTCGGGTGGCCCTGCTTCGTGAAGCCTTCCTCCTGTGGTTCATCGGTGGGCGCATCGAAGGTGGGGGATTTCCCTGCGCTGGAAGTGGCTCTCGATGTGGCTCTCCGCTACGATGAAAAAGTCCTGATAGAGCAATTCATCGCCGCGAGGGAGATAGAGTGTGCCGTCCTCGGCAATGATTCACCGCTTGCCTTTCCTCCCGGCGAGATTGTTCCGACCCACGAATTCTACGATTACGATGCCAAGTATAAGGATCCTGATGGTGCCAAACTCAGGATTCCGGCTCCCTTGTCCGCCGCGCAGCTGGAAACAGTAAGGTCCCTGGCGATAAAAGCCTACAGAGCCTGCGGAATTTCGGGGATGGCCAGGGTTGATTTTTTCATCGACAAGCGCACAGGGGGTATCATGCTCAATGAGCTGAACACCATCCCCGGTTTCACCGCCATTTCCATGTATCCCCTTATGTGCCAGGCGGGCGGCCTGCCCTACTCAGAACTCCTGGAC
>JBAQLW010000092.1:0-1659 GCA_049302175.1 Rectinemataceae bacterium | reverse complement strand
GCGGTTCCATGGCCTTGAGCCTCTCCACGTCGAATGAAGAGGCTGGTATCCCAGCCTCAACGCAATGCTCCACAAAGCTGTCATGGAACGCCGCTTCCTCATCATCCAGGGCGACGAAAAAGCCGCCGTTGTATTCGATGCAGCCGCCAGCGATCCTGGAGAGGATAAGGCTTTCGGCGTAGCATTCGCGGGCTATGTTCCTGTCGGCCCAGGCGTATCGGGCGCCACAGTGGAGCTGGCCATGGTGGCGCCCCGTCGTGCCCGATGTCAGCTCGCCTTTCTCGAGGAGGGTGACGTCGAAACCGCGCTGCGAAAGATCGTAGGCGAGGGCGAGCCCCGTTCCTCCGCCGCCGATGACGCAGACCCTGATGCCGTTTTTCCTGACCGCGCAGGCGGGCAAGGTGAGGGGCTCGGGCAGGGCTCCGAAGAGGGGGAATCTGACTTCCATGCTAAACTTAGGCGCTGAACCGCTTCACCTTCTTGGTCGTCGTCATCTCGAGGGGCTCGCGCAGAATGACAACCCTCGTGATCTTCTCGTAGGGAGGCATCCTCTTGTTCACTTCCTCGACGATAGCGTTCATGCGCGCCTCGGCGGCGACATAGCTGGCGACTTCGTCGCCGGCGAGTTTGTCGAGCCATTCCTGTTCCGGATAGATGAGAGCTTCTATCATTTCCGAGACCTCTTCCTTCTTCTCCAGATATCCTCTCACGAGAATCTGGTCGATTTCGCCATAGAGCTGGAAGCGGTTCTCTATCTCTTCCGGGTACACATTCTTGCCGCCCTCGGTGACGATCATGTTCTTGGCTCTTCCCGTCAGGTACAGATAGTTTTCCTCGTCAAGATAGCCAAGATCGCCCGTCTTCAGCCAGCCGTCGTCGGTGAAGGCCTCCTTCGTCTCCTCTGGCATCTTGTAGTAGCCCTGCATCACCATAGGCCCTTTGACGACGATCTCGCCTATGCCGTCGGCGTCGGGCTCCAGAATCCTCATCTCACACTGGGGTAAGACCTTGCCTACCGAGGTTTCCTTGTAATGCTCGACGGGATTGAGGGTGATGATTGGCGAGGTCTCGGTGAGTCCGTAGCCCTGGACGAAATCGATGCCCAACTGATTGTATTTCCTGAACACGGAGGGGGCGAGGGGACCTCCTCCCGATATGCAAACCCTGATAGTGGAGAGACTAGCCTTCTCCAGCACCGAATGGAAGAGCTTTTTCCCCGGGTTGACCTTGAAGGATTTTTTGACGAATCCCGAGAATCCCATCATCGCTTTTATAAGGCCGTTGACGAGAGGTCCTTTTTCCGCGATGCCCTTGAGGATGCCGTTCAAAAGCTTGTTGAAAAGAAGAGGAACCCCGAGAAACATCGTCACGTGGGCTTCCTTCAGGTCCTTGAGAATCTGCTTCACCACCATACGCTTCCCAAAGACAGTCTCCGCGCCCACCGAGAAGGATTCGATGAACACGGCGAGCATCGTGTAGGAATGGTGGATGGGTAGGAGGGCGTAGAAGACGTCGTCATCCCGCAGATGGAGGTTGGCCTGGGCGAGGAAGCAGTCGGCCACCAGGTTTTTATGGCTGAGCATGACGCCCTTAGGCGTCCCCGTCGTCCCCGACGTGTAGAGTATGGCGGCTATGTCGTCCTGCCCGGACTTGAGCGCA
>JBAQLW010000091.1:0-1734 GCA_049302175.1 Rectinemataceae bacterium | reverse complement strand
GGACATGGCCAAGCTCGTGGAGAATCATGTCCGCAGCAAAGGTGCCAACGTGATCGTTGCCAATGGTCTGTCGGAATTCCTCGGCAAGGACGGCAAACTCACTGGCATAAAGCTCAAGAACGGCACCGAACTTGAATGCGAACTGGCTGTCGTCGCGATAGGCGTGACCCCTAATGTCGCGCTCGCCAGAAATGCGGGCATCTCCATAGGCGCGATGGGCGGAATCGAAGTCAACGAATACATGTGTACCTCGGACAAGGATATCTATGCCATCGGTGACTGCGTGGAGATTCCCAACAGGCTCACCGGCAAAAAGATTCTCGCCCCTTACGGCGATCTCGCCAATCTCGAGGGGAGAGTCGCGGGCGAAAACGCAATCCTTGGGGACACGGTTACCTTCCCTGGCACCATCCAAACCGGCATCTGCAAGGTCTTCGATTTCGCGGCCGGCTCGACCGGGCTGTCCGAGTCCGCGGCGATCAGGAATAATTTCAAGGATGTGGTGACCGTCGTCAACGCGAGCACCGATAAGCCTGGCTTCATGGCAGGGAAACTCGTGGTGACGAAAATGGTGGCCGACAAGAGCACGGGCAAAATTCTTGGCGCGCAGGTGGTGGGTCCCGGCAATGTGGCCAAACAGGTCGCCCAGTGGGCGATCGCCATACAGGCCGGCATGAACGTTGAAGATATCGTCAACGCCGATCTTCCCTACGCTCCGCCTTTCTCCCTCGCCATCGACCACTTCATCGCGACAGCCCACCTCATGCAGAACAAGATGAAGGGACGCCTAAAGGGTATTTCCGTTGTCGAGGTGAAGCGGAAACTCGACGCGGGGGAAAAGCTTTTCCTTCTCGATGCCCGTGGCGCGGACGAGTACGAAGCCATGCGGCTGGGCGTTGGAGAAACCCTCATTCCTCTGGGAGCGGTCCGGAAACGGCTTACCGAACTTCCCCCGGACAAAAACGCCGAAATCATCTGTTATTGCAAGATATCTTTGCGCGGCTATGAGGCTGCCCTCATTCTCGAAGCCAACGGCTGGAAAAACGTTCGCGTCATGGAAGGCGGCATCATGGCATGGCCCTATCCACGAGAAAAATGATGTGAAAATGGCCGCTCTCAGAACGCTGATGCGGCCATCTTTTCTCGATCTATGCTTTGAAAGGAGACAGTATGAAAATAGCCATTCCTCTCGTCAACGGGGTGCTTTCGAGCCATTTTGGCCACTGCGATCGATTCGCCATCATCACCGCAGACCCAGCCAGCAAGAAGATCCTCTCCAAAGAAGAAAAAAACCCGCCGCCCCACGAACCGGGACTCTACCCTTCCTGGCTCGCGAATCTCGGCATTACCCATGTCATCGCCGGCGGCATGGGCGAGAGTGCCATAAATCTTTTCGTACAGAACCACATAGAAGTCATAGCGGGAGTGTCGGGGGATACGCCGGAAAAAATCGCACAGCACTTTCTGAAAAACACGCTCGTCACCGGAAACAACTACTGTACGCACTAATTTTTGTTATTCATGTAAGTAGCATGTTAAGCGTAGCCCTAAGAAGTGATGAGAATCATTGATTTAATATTGGCATATGCTTATTTTATATCTAGTGATGCTGGAAATGTTTGATGTACGTCGTTGACGCGCGCAGTATCTTTAGCCGCTTGGAGGTATCTATGCCGAATTCTGATGGAAGTGGTCCTGCTGGCGCTGGAAAAAAAACAGGCAAAGGGCTGGGAC